>JAUWEO010000118.1 GCA_030608245.1 Candidatus Latescibacterota bacterium | reverse complement strand
GCTTCAGAATAACAATCAACGAGTCTTTTAGCCATTTTAACGGAGGATAACTGTTCAGCCCTTAGTTTTGCCTGTGCCGCCTTGTGCTTTCTTAAAGAATCATTAGTCAGTAGCTCACACACCTTATCAGCAAACGTTTCTACTGAAGGCTCGCATAGATAGCCTCCCTCACCGTTCTTAACCGAGGCAGAAACTCCCAGAGCCAGGAACAGAAGTGCGGCAATGGCAATCGGTCTGGGGAAAAAGAATACACAGACTACTGAGGCCAGAAGCAGATAAGTGGAGCCGGTTAACCTGGCCCGTTCATCCTTTTTCAGCAAGGACTTAGAGACTTTAAGGAATGTCTTGCCCAGCAGTCGGCTTCGCAGACGTGCCAGGTCTAATATCAAGGACCCAGCCGCTATAGGGATAATTACCCTCAAGACGGAATCCCGGGATAGAAATAGATAGCCAATGGAAATGGCCAGAGAAGAAAGATGAATCAGTTTACGGCCTATCTCGTCCAATAAAGTCATAAAACCCCTCTTCTTTGCTCAAAACCGCTAACAGCCGCATTAGGGTGTATCACGCCCCCATTCAGCTGCATTTTTGTTTTTACGCACTGCATAATAAAACAGACAAAATTTTTTATTGTGCACTGCACAATATACTCGAACTAATCTGTGTTGTCAAGTCTTTTTTTAAAAAAAATGAATTTTTTTTCTCGCTCAGGATTCTTTTCTCTCAATCAAATTATAATTCGGTGCCTCATTGGTGATGACTACATCGTGGGGGTGACTCTCCCGAAATCCGGCAGAGGTGACCTTTACAAATCGCACCTGGTGGCGGAGTTCCTCTATATTCTTCACTCCACAATAGCCCATCCCTGCTTTCAGGCCACCAATCAACTGGAATATATACCCGGAGAGAGAACCCTTGTAAGGAACTCTACCTTCGATTCCCTCGGGGACGAGCTTATCGGCCTCCATTTCCAACTGGAAGTAGCGTTCTTTGCTGCCAGCAGCCATTGCACTCAAAGAACCCATTCCCCGGTAGACCTTGAAGGTCCTGCCCTGGTAGACAACTGTTTCCCCTGGACTTTCTTCGGTGCCAGCGAACAGATTGCCGATCATCGCCAAACTCGCTCCGGCGGCCAGGGCCTTGGTTATGTCCCCGGAGTATTGGATACCTCCGTCGGAAATTATGGGCACATCATATTTGTCCGCAACCCGGCTGCAGTTGTGCACAGCGGTAATCTGAGGCACTCCCACCCCAGCAATCACCCGAGTAGTACAGATTGATCCGGGGCCGATTCCCACTTTAACAGCATCGGCTCCGGCACGAATCAACTCCTCGGTGGCCTCAGGAGTGGCAACGTTGCCCACCACCAGTTCTATCTCCGGGTAATCAGCCTTCAAGCGTTTAACCGTTTCCAGTACCCCCTGGGAATGGGCGTGGGCTGTGTCTATGACAATTGCATCCGCCCCCTGTTCTGTCAGCGCCTTAGTTCGCTGTTCCGCCTCGGGGAGAACGCCCACTGCTGCCCCCACCCGCAACCGTCCCAACTTGTCCCGTGAGGCCTGCGGAAACTTGATCTTCTTCTCTATATCCTTCACTGTGATCAACCCTACCAGACGACCCTCCTGGTCTACCACAGGAAGTTTTTCAATCCGATGTTGATGAAGCAACTTCTTTGCCCTCTCTAAAGAGATGTTCTTTCGGGCGGTAATTAGCTTCTTGGTCATTACCTTACGGACCGGCTGGTCAAGATCAGTCTCAAACCTCAGATCTCGATTCGTAAGGATACCCACTAATCTGCCTTGTTCCACCACTGGCAGTCCTGAGATGTGGTGGTCCTTCATAACCTCTAACGCCTGGTGAATCTTCTCTCCGGGAGCCAAGGTGACTGGATCTACAATCATCCAGCTCTCGAACCTCTTCACCTTGGCCACCTCCTCAGCCTGGCGTTCTATGGACATATTCTTGTGAATGACACCAATCCCTCCCTCCCGGGCGATGGCGATGGCCAGACGGGACTCGGTGACTGTGTCCATAGCCGCACTGACTAATGGGATATTGAGGGTGATGTTCTTGGTCAGCCTGGTGGTGGTATCAACATCCTTGGGAAGTATCTCCGCTTTGGCCGGTACCAGTAGAACATCGTTGAAGGTCAATGCCTCAGAAAGGAATCTCTCCATTTTTCTCAACTCCTTGAATATATGTTCTGTTCGGTGGTTTTGGGGTGTGAAACCAACTATGATTGATTCGTAAAAAGTCTAAAATCTAACGCAGAGACGCAAAGGCGCAGAGAGAAAATCAGAGATTATCAAAGAGTATCTTCTTTCTTTGCGTCTTGGCGTCTTTGCGTTGAAAATCAATGGCGGGGACTTTTTACGAAGGAATCAACTAGAGGAACTCAAAACTTCAAATCCACTTTCTCCGTTGTCCAGCGGGAGCGCACCCCAACTGCACCGGCGAAGCTGGTGGCCGGCTCAGCAGGCTGATAAGGCCAGGGCTTGCCATAGTCCTGCCTGCCATTCCCATTCCTATCCCAGAAGGCCCAGACGAAATAAGTCCCGGGTAACACCCCCCCGGTCGAATATTTCCCTTCTCTGGGGGCTTTGAACCGATACTCTGCTGCCCCATCGGTCTTGTGAAGCCTAAGGTAGACCTCAGCTTCGGGGTCAAGCACCCCAGCGTCCACCTCTCCGGCGACAAAGCCTAAGGTATCTTTGTTCACTGTAGTGAGCCAAAAATTGTAGAGGCTGTCTGTTAAGGCATTTCCGGCCTGCTGGTCGGGTATTTCCGCTGCAGGCAACTGCGGCCTAGTAGGATCCCGCACCACTGTGAATAGGTCTGCCATTTGAACGGAGCCTGCCGAGTCGCTTAGAGTTGCATCTGTGGGGGGGACAGCCAGAGGCTCTTGCTCTGGGGTGTATTTTCTGTCCCCATCTTTGTCCAGAAAGGCAAAGACCCGGTAGACTCCAGGGGAAAGAGAACGAAGAAAGTAATCCCCCTCACCGTCAGTTTCAGTTATGTAATCGGGATTCCCCTTGGCTGGGTCAGGCTCTTTTTCCGGCTTTAATCTGTATGCCCACACAAAGGCCCTTGGCTGGGGCCCAGCAGGAGTCGTCACTTTCCCGCTGATTTCCCCAAGGTCTATCCGGCTGCCGGTGGAAAAGGCAAAGCTGTAGGGCTTGGCCAATGGATTGCCTTGTTGGTCCTGAACACGGGTTGCAATGGTCACCACATAGGTTCGGTCGGAAGAGAACCTCTGTAAGGGCTTTATGAACAATGTCCTGTTTTTCCAATTCAGCTCTGGCGGTCTTTCCAAAACCGGGGAGATGTAGACTGCCTCCTGAACCGACTCCCGGTCCATCCTCTCGCTGAAGGTAACCTCTATTTGAGTTTGCGGACTCACCCCAGTGGAGTTACAGGCCGGAGAGGTAGATACCACTTCAGGTGGAGTTCTATCGACCGGCCCACCAGGAGGGAAGCCCTGTTTGGCACAGGAACATAAGAGCAATGGGCTGGAAAGTAAAAAGAAAAAAGCCAGAGTTTTTTTCATCTCATCAGGGCGACCAAGATCGCCTTCTGGATATGTAGTCTGTTCTCCGCTTCATCCAAGGCAATGCAATTGGGGCCGTCCAGCACTTCGTCGGTGATCTCCTCTCCTCGATGGGCTGGCAGACAGTGGGTGACTAAACAATCCGGCTTTGCAGAGCCCAACAGTCGTTTATCAACTTGATATGGGCTGAAGACCTTTCGCCTTTCCTCCGCCTCGGCTTCCTGTCCCATACTTGCCCACACATCGGTGTAGATCAGATCAGCTCCTTTCACTGCCTGGTAAGGGTCAGGGAGGATCTGGACGGTTGTGCCCTGGTGTTGAGCAAAAGCCCGGGCCTGCTCCGTGACTTCCCTGTTGGGTTCATATCCTTCGGGACAGGCGATCACAAAATTCATATTTAAGCGAGGACAAAGCAGCATCAGCGAATTGGCCACATTGTTCCCGTCGCCTAAAAAGACTACCTTGAGTCCAGCCAGCGAACCCCGTTTTTCTCGCAGGCTCAAGGCCGTGGCAAGCACCTGACAGGGGTGTTCCAAATCACTGAGGCCGTTGATCACAGGGATATCTGCATTCCGAGCCAGTTCCACTATCGTCTGGTGCGAGAAAGTACGGGCCATCACCCCGTCAACCCAGCGGCCAAGATTCCGGGCCACATCGGCCACGGACTCTCGCTTTCCCAGTTGAATAACATTAGGGCCCAGATAAATGGCATATCCTCCCAATTGGAACATCCCCACATCAAATGTGACCCTGGTTCGCAACGAGGGTTTTTCAAAGATCATCGCTAAGGTCTTCCCCGCAAGCAGCGGCTTAGCTTTGCCCTGTTTCAATTTGGTTTTCAGTTCCAAGGCCGAGTCCAAAAGCCCGGTGATCTGCTCCGGAGCAAGATCAGCTATGGAAACCAAGTCTTTTTTCACCTTTCCTCCTTATCACTTCTGCTTTAGAATCCGATGCAGGTATTCGACACCTTCCTCAATCTGCTTCTGACCTACCTGCTCGCTCACCGTAGCTTCTCCTATCCGGCAAAGCAAGACAAACCGCAAGTGTTCTTCCCTTACCTTTTTGTCAGACTCTATCTTCTCCATAATCTCCCGGATGGGAATGTCGGGGGGACTTGAAGGGAATCCCAGCTTTCTCAGCAACCTGTTCTGGCGGTTCATTTCCTCCTCTGCAAGTAGCTTCATCCGGAAGGCAATGCGGGCGGCTACGATCATCCCCAGAAGAATTGCCTCACCGTGCCGATAGCGGTGGTAGTCGGTGATGGCCTCGATGGCATGTCCCACCGTGTGGCCGTAGTTCAAGATGACCCTCAGTCCCCGCTCCCGCTCATCTTTGCTCACTATCTCGGCCTTAATCTGGCAGTTTCTTCGCACCAACTGCTCTAAGAACTCAGGCGGGACACTAAGTTCCAATAGCTGCTCGATGTTGCTCTCAAGGTGTTCAAAGAGGTCTTCATCTCGGATGAGGGCGTGTTTGATCACCTCTGCCATCCCTGCCCTCAACTCTCGTCTGGGCAGGGTTTTCAGCACCTCTGTGTCGATGAGCACAAGCTGGGGTTGGTAGAAGGCGCCGATCAGGTTTTTCCCCAAGCGGTGGTTAACCGCCACCTTCCCGCCCAGGCTGGAGTCCACCTGGGCCAAAAGGGTGGTGGGCACCTGCAGATAACGGACGCCTCGCAGGAAGGTCGCTGCCACAAATCCAGCGATATCCCCCACTACACCGCCACCGAGGGCAATAATGACCGAATCCCTGTCCAGTTTTGCCGTGATTAGGGATTCAAAGATACTGTCTGCGGTCTCTAAGGTCTTGTACTGCTCACCGTCGGGAATGAGGACTGGGAGGACGTTGTAGCCATTGTCGGCTAAACTTTGTTCCACGGGCTTGAGGTAGAGCTCTGCTACGGTGGAATTGGTCACCACGGCAACTCTGCGACCCAGATTGTGCCGACTGCAGAGTTTTCCCAGCTCAGAAAGGACCCCGGTGCCGATGTAGATGGGATAGCTCCTCGCTTTCAACTCGACATTCACAATTCTCATAGTCTGGAGCAGATTGTCCCGCAGCTTTTCGATTATCTTCTCCGCCACCTCCTGCGGTGATCCCTCGGTTTCTGTCTCTACTACGATATCGGCGTGCCGGTAGGATTTCTCTCGCTGGGCAAGCAGGGATTTTATCTTCTCCAGTTTCTCTGTATCCGAGAGGCCGGCTAACAGAGGTCTTTTGTCGTTTCTCCTCACTCTTTCGAAGATGACCTCCGGGGGAGCAGAGATATAGAC
>JAUWEO010000197.1 GCA_030608245.1 Candidatus Latescibacterota bacterium | reverse complement strand
GGTAAACCTCCTGAGTAGTGATGCCCAGCGCAGATTTTCCATCAATCTTGACAATCTTGTCACCTGCCTTTATCCCAAGTCTGTCGGAAGGCGACCCTTCAATAGGAGCAATCACCGTGAGCACACCATCTCTGATCTCGAACATAATCCCGATTCCCTCGAAATCGCCCCGCAACCTCTCCAGCATATCTGAAAGCTCCTTGGCCTTCAAATAGTAACAGTGAGGATCGAGCTGGCGCAAAACCCCATTTATAGCTCCATCAATAAGTTCGGATTGATCAATATCTTCCACATAGTTACTCTTGATGCGACCTAATACATCAATCAAGGTTTGAAGCTGAACATAAATATTGGCTTGTGATGCCTGGCCAAGATGAAATGGGGCGAGTATTGAAAGCCCCAGCACTAGAGCCACAATAAGGGTTAGTCTCTTGTTCAACATTGTTTCTTCTCCTTCGTTAAGTCGTGTTTGAACTTCACTATCATCTTTTCGGTTGTTTCGGTGTTCATTCGCTGTTTTCCCGAATCTTGCTCAGAAGGCCGAGCCAATCCTGATCCTCAGCCCTGGGGATTTCCTTTCAGTGTTGGTTAAAAGTGGGAGTTGCAACCGCAGAGCCAGACCAGCAAAGGCAACACATTCAAGGGAGAATCCGGCCCCCACCTCTGTCCGCCAGCTTTTCAGGCCACTTTCTCGTATCCTGGTCCAACTCCTAATCTCAGAAGACTCCCAGATCTTGCCGGTGTTAAAAAAGAGGTTAACAGTGGGGACAAGAGGTATGGAGAAAAACTCAACGCTTTTGCCAAGAGGAAACTCCAGGATTGTGTTGGTTCCGCCAATGCAGTCCCCGATATCCAGTACCCGGTGATCGAAAGCATGCATATCGCCTTCTCGCCAAAGTGCGAACTTCCTCTGCTTGGGACTGTTTCCCGTCTGCCAACCAGCAAAGACCCTACCTCTTAATGTGGCCATCCAGCCCAGCCTCAAATATCGACATACCTCAAGGTAATATTTATCGTAGATATAGTCCCCATCGGGTAAACTGTGTTCGTAGCGCACTCGGTATTGTCCGCCATTTTGCCGAAGGGCGCTTCTGTTAGTCGTCAAACGGTACGAAACAGCTACGGCGGTGATTATTCCCGGATCGTAGTCTTCCTGATTCACATTGTAATTCTCTTCATGTTCGGCCTCAAGGGCGAAAAAGTGCCGCCGGTAACTGCTGTAATCCACCAGTACTGGAGCCAGTGTGATCCTCTGGCTGCGAACGTGCCTATCATCGGCCACTTTGAACTCGAAATAAGAAAGACGATTGCCCCACTCATAGATGGGAGAAAAGAATCCAGCATCGTAGACTATCCGGTTCTTTTTGAAGATGCGAGCAGCAGAAAGACTCACTCTGTGACCGAAAGGGTCCTCTATTCTGCTGCCCACGCCACCCAACCAACCATCGGTGTCAGTATAGCCGATCTTAGGGTAGTAGGTCACCATGTACCTATCTGTGTAGGGAAAGCTAAACAGCGGATGGAAGGCAACTTTGGGAAAACCTCGGTTATTGAGCCGGTTGACATCGAGGGTCCAATTGCTGGGATCGATAAGGATCTCTTTGACGGGATTCGCGGTCTCAAATGTTACTACCCCCCATTTTTCACTGCCATCCCATCGTTTGACCAATTTCCCTCCGCCTTTCAGTTTCGCCACCACCTCCACCGGCATCTGTTCAGTATCGCCTGCTTGCTTTATCACGGCCTCGGTCAAATACCCTTTTTCCGGAGTCTTGCGAACCCTCACCCTTTCCAGCACAAAATCACAGCGTCGAGTGGTATGAAGCATCTGCTGGAAGAACCAATCCAGATCCGTTTGGCTAACCTCTTCAACTACGGCCTGGAAATCCTCGGTAGTGGCGTTTTTGAACTTATAATTCTCAAAATAGGTGCGCATGATCTCACTGAACACCTCTTCTCCCACCAGGTTCTCCAGCACAGCGAGCACTACCGCCCCTTTGTGGTAGACGGTTCGGCTGTAGACATCTGGATATTCAAATTCATAGACGGGGCGAAGCAGCTCCTGTTCTCGTCCCTCCAGTGAAAGGGTAATCCAGCTTTTGTAAAACCTGCTACGCCAGTCGTCGAGGTGGAATATTTTGAGAAAGCTAAGACTCTGGGGCAGATCAATAAAACTATTGTCTTTTCCATATTTATCTTCTATGTAGCACATTTCCGAATAGCTAGCAAACCCTTCATCTAACCAGGCTTCTTCCAGCTCGTTGTTTCCCACTGCTGCGTACCACCACTGGTGGGCAATCTCGTGGGCAGTTGCCGCCTCGACTATGGTAAAAAAGGAGGGCAGTCGATAGGACAACACCGGGGGTAACATGATCAGGGTGGGATATTCCATCGCTATTCCCCCGATATAGCTCTCGCAAACAGTTAAGGTAGAGTAAGGGTATCTGCCGTATTTCCGGCTGAAATATGCAAGTGCCTCCCGGGCGTGTCTTGCCGCTCGCTCACCCCCCTTTTTGTGCCCTTTGAAATAAAGAGACCGGATAGTGATATCTTCCCACTGGGTCAGTGTCTCTTGATAACTTCTATCCGCTACCCAGGCAAAATCATGGACATTCTCCGCCTGCCATACCCAGGTTTTGCTCCCTTTGGGGTGGCTTATTTCATCCACCAATTGGCCAGTGGCGCCCATCATCATATTCCCCGCCAGCGTAATACTCACACTGTAGGTACTGAAATCGCTATAGAACTCTCCCAGGAAATGATACTTGTCCGGATGCCAACCATCCTTGTCGTAGACAACCACCTTAGGATACCATTGGGCAATGTGATAATTCCCTCGATGATGGCCAAGTCGCCAGAATATCTCCGCCACCTTCTCCGTGAATGCAAGTTCCAGTTGCATCTCTTCATTGGCTTTCAAAGGGGGTTTCAGTTCAATGCGCATAATAGTGTCGTCAATGTAGTAGTCGGTTACAACCTTTCCTCTGATCACTAAAGAATGAATCTCTATGTAGCCCTCTTCTCTTCCTGCCGGATAGAGTATATCCAGATCGTTACCGCCCTGCTGGAGTTCCTGAAAAAAGAGGCTCCCTTCACGGTAGGCATTGGGATAAAGGTGCAGGTAAAACTCTTCCAAGGCGGTTCCGGTGCGATTTACAAAATCGATCATCTGCTTTCCCCTCAACAGATGCTGTTCTGTATCCAGGGTCACCTCTATCCGGTAGTCTACCTGATTAGGAAGCGCAAGCCCAGAAGATGCCCTGAGAAACCACAAGCACACAGCGACAACTATAGCCGTCTTTGGATTCACCATATTGAATCCAGTCCTTCGCGGAAGTATATCGTTTCCAATATGATATTAAACTCCATGCAACGATAAATTATTGTAGGGTGACAAAATAGGCGTTTCCCGCCGTTCCGCATTCAAAGTGCGCAGTGCAAACAATTCTATGCTCCCCGTAATAAGTCCCCTGTCCAAGGTTATATCGAGACCCGCTGGGTGCCAGCCGGCACCTTGAGTTTAAACTTTTCCTCCCCTATTTTCAAATTGATTTTCTGACGGATAAACTCCACCTTGATCTGGAAT
>JAUWEO010000167.1 GCA_030608245.1 Candidatus Latescibacterota bacterium | reverse complement strand
AGGCAAAACTAAGGGCTGAACAGTTATCCTCCGTTAAAATGGCTAAAAGACTCGTTGATTGTTATTCTGAAGCACAGGATCTGTTTAAGTCTGAAGCGGATAGGATTTCTGATGAAGATTATGAAAAAGATTAAAATGTGGGAGATGCGGTGAAGGCTGTATAGGAGCAGATAAAAAGCAAGGGAGTTGGTAGGCTATCAGTGGAGCGATTTTTCGTTCCTGAAATGGGGGAGCCAGACAATAATCTCCGGGCTATTTAATATGTTCCCATAGATGAAAGTCAATGTAAGCTATTTTATGGAATATGAGACAGGGAACAGATAGATGAACTTCACACTTTTTTTAATACCAATCATAAGTGCCTTAATTGGGTGGCTTACTAACCGTGTAGCCATCCGGATGCTTTTCCATCCTCAAAATTCTATTAATATTTTAGGAATAAAGATTCAAGGGCTCGTTCCTGCCAAACAAAAAGAGATGGCTCAGAAATTTGGGGAAGTGGTCGAAAATGATTTTTTCAATTCTGAGGATCTGATGAGCATCTTAAAACATATGAACCTTACAGAGAGATTCACCGAAAGAGTGGATTTTATTATTGATGAAAAGGTTAAAACTTCTTCCATCTTACTGACAATTGTCATAAAAATGCCGGTAGTCAGATTGCCGTTTGAAGCTTTTATTAAGCGAATTAAACGAAGTGTGAAGGATTCCTTTGTTAAAGATGTCGAATCAGTTGTTGAGGAAATTGTTAGTCACGTCGGAGAAAATATCGAAATTAAAGAGATTGTGAGAAGGAAAATTGAGTCCTTTGAAGTTAACTACCTGGAAGAAGTTGTCCTTAGGCTTTCAAAAAGGGAATTGAAGGCTATCGAATATCTGGGTGGTGTCTTAGGATTTATCGTCGGGCTATTTCAATTGGGTTTAGTTTCTGTAATTTGATACATTTGGTGCCGCGGAGTGGCAGGCGGAACCGATGCCGTAATTGGTAGAGCAAAGACACGGGTAAAAAAACTTAAGAACAGAAATCATTGATAATTTCAACTAAATCATAAAGGAGGTTACCATCATGCAACCCACAGTGAAATCAATGCTCGCCATGCCGTTCCTCACTTTGGTTAACGCCGTCTTAGCCAATGATGCCCTTCGGGGGCTGGCCTTGAAGGTGGGGGAGAAGAAAAGCTATAACAGTCTTGTCGAGAAGAACGATAGCGGCAGACCCCGACGGGTTCAGGAAGACAAGTACTACATGCTCAAGAACATGCTTCACTCCATCGACAGGGCCCTGGAGAACAGGCGGGTTTCGCCATCTGTTCGCAGAGGTCTAATTAAGATTCTGGTGGGCAGTGTACTTTTGGCGGACAATACCACGAGAAGAGCCTTCGAGGAGACCCACGGATTCGATGCCCCTACTTTTTTGCTTATCAGTCCCACCAAGCGGTGCAATCTCCACTGTATCGGCTGTTACGCTTCCAGCTCCTCTGCCAATGCAGAGAAATTGGACTACAACATAGTGGATCGCATCCTCACGGAGAAGAGAGAACTTTGGGGCTCCCACTTCACCGTAATTTCAGGGGGAGAGCCGCTTATGTGGAAAAGCGATGGAAAAGATCTGATCGACATTGTTGCCAAACACAACGATCAGTTTTTCCTCATGTACACCAATGGGACGCTTATCGATGAGAAGATGGCTCAACGGATGGCCGAGGCGGGGAACATTACGCCTGCGATTTCAGTAGAAGGATTTGAAAAAGAGACTGATGCCCGGAGAGGGAAAGGTGTTCACAAACGGATCCTCAAAGCGTTCGAAAATCTGCGGAACAGCGGAGTCCCCTTCGGGCTCTCCATCACGGCAATGAGAGACAATGCCGAGTTTGTCCTCAGCGATGAGTTCATGGACTTCTACTTTGAGGAACAGGGGGCGGGCTACGGCTGGATCTTTCAATACATGCCCATTGGACGCAGTTACACGCTCGACCTCATGGTGACTCCGGAACAGCGCAAGTGGATGTTCGAGCGGGAGCAGCATCTGATCCGGGAGAAGACTCTGTTCATTGCCGATTTCTGGAACAGTGGAGCGGTATCCAACGGCTGCATTGCAGGAGGTCGTCCGGGCGGATACTTCTACATCGACTGGAACGGGAACTGCCTGCCTTGTGCCTTTTATCCTTACACCGTCGATAATATCAAACAGGTCTACCAGGAAGGAGGAGACCTGAACACCATCCTGATGAATCCATTTTTTCAGGCTATCAGAGAGTGGCAGCGGGATTACAGCTACATGAAACCCGCCCATGAGGTGGGCAATCAGATTGTTCCCTGTATTTCTAAGGATCATCACCGGGAGGCCCGAAAAATCATTGATGAGACTGAAGCAAAACCCGCAGATCGCGAAGCGGAAGAAGCCCTCAAAGATCCAGCTTATTACCGGGGACTTGTGGCCTGCGGAGATGATGTTAACCGTCTCACCCGCCCCATCTGGGAGAACGAATACATTGGCCCGGAGAGGGAGCGAGTGGAGAAAGAGGCAGAGGAGGTGAAAATCATGGAAGAAAAAGAAAGTCAAGTGACCCGAACCGTTAGAGAGGCTGTGGTGAAAGCGGCCGAGAAGGGGGAGGATCTGAAAACAAGGGTAGCTGAGATTACCAGAGATGCCGTTAAGAAGGCACTGGAAAAAACTGAGCCTACCCGAGAAAAAGTGGAAGCAGCGGCCAAAGATGCTGTGCAGGGTGCTATCGAAGGTGCCAAGGAGACTGAAGTGGAGGCCTTTGAGGTAACCAGACAGGCCGCGGAGGGCGTGGTTGAAGGAACGAAGCAGGCCGGGGCAAAAGCTGCTAACCTGGCCGAAGATGCTGCTAAAGCAGCCCTGGAATCTGCCAAAAGAGCAGGTGACAAGGCAGTAGAAGTGGCAAAGGACGCCTTGAAGGGGCTTATCGCAGGCACCAAAGATGTGCTGAAGAAGAAAGAAGAAGCATAACGAACCCCATAAGGAGCGCCTGGGGGTGGGTCGCAACTTACCCCCAGGACTTCTGGGGTCCTTTGTCGATTTATCGTTTGTGAACCAGACAAAAACAGAAGGAGGTCTTCTAATGAACAGCAAAGCTCTAACCATCTTGACACTTATCATTGCCATCGTGGCGTTGATAGTGGGGATAGCGGCTTTTAATAAAGCCGGTGGGCAAGCCGATATCCGGCAGGCTATTGAGTCCTTCAAATCGGAGATCAAAACCACAGTCACCGACCTCAGAGAGGTTAGAGGTGAAGTCGGTGCTAAGGGAGCCGAAAACATTGCCGAGATAAAGACTAAGCTGGAACTGGTGGAAGCTAAGGCTCATCTGCTGGCGGCAAAGATGTATATTGCCTTGGATAATAATTACGATAAAGCTGCCAGTGAGCTGGAGAAAGCTGCCGATAATTTTGAGAATGCACGTGCCGGGGCTTCCCAGGTAACCAAAGAAAAGATAAAGGGGCTGAAATCAGGGGTTACTGAGGCTAAGCAATATGTGGGCGACAAATCGGCTCAGGCCATAGATAAGTTGACCGAGCTGCTAAAAAAGACAGAAGAAGCAGTCGATTCCTTAGGGGAGGAAACTTCCAAATAGGTTACGTAACGGGGTCATCTGTGCCGGTGGCCCCGTTAATAGAAATGTTATAACAGAAAATATTGAAATTCCCTGAAAAAAATCATTAAAATAGGTATAGAAAAACCATTTAAGGAGGAAACCCGGTGGAGGATTTAGAAAGAAGCATTGAGGAGCTCCAGAACACCCTGGATAGAGCAAAAAAGCTGGTCAATCGAATCAAGCTTGAGAATTCAAGCTGGATTAGTCTGGGGGTGAACAATGAGGATGTAAAAAATGCAATGGGGCTTTTAAAAGAGATCGAAGGAAATCTGGCTTCGCTTTCAGATGCTGTTGTGAAAATACCATCAGAAATGGCTGGTGATGAACAGAAAACGGCTTTACTTAATGATGGGATAAGTCTGGCGTTCTCTGACCTGAGTGCCATTTATAATGACGTAAAACACATCAGAAGGGAGATTGAATCGGGTGGGGAGCAACGGCGCAATATAAAGCATCTGGATGCCCATTTTATGTTGTTTGAAAATCATTGCCTGCAGGTTAAAAAACATCTGGATACCATTCTGGTTGCAAGTTAAGAATGTGGGCGCGCAAGGATAACTTTTGGCCTGTCAAACCCAAGTATTGCGACAAGGGCGAGAAACTCTGGACGGTGATGGAGGGGCCGACATTATGCCTCTGCTTTCCCTTTACAAAACTCAAGTTCGATTATTGGGCCAATATTTGGAGGTACCCAAAAGGATCCTTGAAAAAGCTCCCAGTCCGGATTTGATCCCAGGCATCACC
>JAUWEO010000168.1 GCA_030608245.1 Candidatus Latescibacterota bacterium | reverse complement strand
ATCCACAGGTATTCCCCTGCCGTTATCAACGATGGTGACGCTGCCGTCTTCGTTCACCGTGACCTCTATCTCATCGCAGCAGCCAACAAGGGCTTCGTCGATGCTGTTATCTACCACTTCATAGACAAGATGGTGAAGTCCGGTCGTACCCGTGCTGCCGATATACATCGCCGGTCTTTTCCTCACGGCCTCCAGACCTTTTAACACCTGAATTCTTGATGCACTGTACTCCTCATTTACAGGCTCCATTTTCCCTCCATTACTACTCGCCACCAAGACACTAAGAGCAAATACAGACATTTTCCTTTGTGTCTCTGTGCCTTTGTGGCTTTGTGGCTGGATTGCTCTTATTGCTTACACGAAAATAATGTCTCTTACTACTTTCTTGCCCACCCTTCTGTTCAACTTGGATATTATCTCGCTTTTTAGGAATACTAATTCGTTCCGCCACGTAGGGGTCTTCACCCTTACCAAGAGTTTTCCCCTTTTGATGGAAACCACTGAGGTAACCTGGGAGAGATTATGCCCGACCGCTTCGTCCCAAATCTGGCATACCGTGGTTTCAGCCAGCTTTTTCTCTATTCCTAACTCACTGACTAAGCCTGTTAACAGCTCGCCAATACAAGCTGGCTGTTTCCATCTTTCTCTAATAGCGAAAGCTCCCTTTTCTAATCATTAAGTCGCAAGGGCATAATAAGGCACAGATAATCTTCATCCTCAGGCTGGGTCACTGGCTTGACAATTCCAGCACTCACCGGGGTGTCCAACTCAAATATAACTTCGTCGCTTTTCATCCTTTTCAATATGTCTAATATGTAGTTAGCATTGTATCCAAGATCTAAATCTTCGTTGTCATATTGAACATCCACCTCTTCTGTGGCTTCTCCCCCCATCTCTTGGCTGGTTGCAGAGAGTTTTACCGTTCCCTTACGGATTGAAAAACAGACTTGATGGGTATCGGTATCCGAAAGAGCGGCAACTCTCCTCACCGCAGAGGAGAAGTCTTCATTGTTCACAATCATCTTCTTCTCATTAGCTTGGGGAATTACCCGTTCAATATCAGGATAGGGACCCTCTATAAGACGAGAATATAACTGCGTTTCTCCCAAGTCGAACGCTATGTATGTCTCTCCCACAACTACCTTCTTAAGTTGCTCTCCTCCAGAGATTAGACCGGTTAAATGGCTTAAGGCCTTAGGAGGAACTATTGCCTCAAAAGTAGAAAATGGCACGGAGAGGTCCTTCCTGACTTCCGCTAATCGATGCCCGTCAGTGGCAACTATGCTTATTCTTTTCCCGTCGGCCTTAAACAAGACTCCGGTCAAGGCTGGCCTGCTTTCATCTGTTGAGACCGTAAAACTTGTTTTTCTTATCATCTCTGCCAGTACATCGCCTTCTGGTTGGATAGTTGTCCCTTCCACCCCAGAGGGTAGTCGGGGGAAATCCTCAGCAGGAAGTCCCATTAAGCTATACCTCCCTCTCTCACTCAAAATACAAACGCGCTCACCATCTGATTCTAAGGAGAGTGGAGCATTGGGTAACTCCCTTAATACCTCTGCAAACTTCCTTGCTAACACAGTTATGGAGCCAGGTTGCTCGACCTCCGCCGCTATTTTCGTGCAAATCGAGACATCTAAATCCGTGGCAGACACATTTAAGCCACCTTCTTTTGCATCCAGGAGAATATTTGAAAGTATCGGCAGCGTTGTTCTAATAGGAACAATACTGAATACTTTCTGTATTCCCTCACTAAAATTGCTCTGTTTGATCTTGATTTTCATCTGATTTTCCTCCCTGGATTAACACACAATCTATAGAATTATCCTCTTTTCTATAAATATATCATAGTAATAATCAACTGGTGGATAACTACCAAGAGTCCTAGATAAAATTATTTTTCTTAGGTAATTAAGATGTGAATGAGATTGTGAAAGAAATCTTAATATCCACTCGATCTTTTAAACAGGCTTCTGTAAAAACAGCCCCAGTGGAAAAGAATAAAGACAGATATCCCCCGGTTTCCACATTTTCTGTTAATAAACAGACCTCTTTCGATATCTATACACTCTAATGCTTGCTGCCTCAATAGTCGGCTTGTACGCTAACCAGTCGAGGAGGATAAGGCCTTGTCCCTCAGAGATGATCCTCTAAGATCGATACTATCCATTGAGATAGATATTAGATCACTGCTTTACAGAGATTCAAAAACCTTTAATCTTTGAGATAATAATATTGATTTCGTTGCTAAATATTTCATCCGTTTTTTTTCGGCGCTCAACAAGTTGATAAGAGTGAATTACGGTACTATGGTCTCTATCCCCAAAATGTAGTCCGATGGTTTTTAGAGAACTACTGGTTAGTGTTTTGGCGAAATACATAGCCACTTGACGAGCGGTTACCACCTCTTTTCTTCTTGTTTTGCTTATAATTAAGTCAATAGGAATATCGTAAAAAGTAGAAACCGCAGCCTGTATAGATTCTATCGTTATGTTTTTAGAGGAGGATCTAATAATATCCTTGAGTACTCTGGGGATTAAGTCCAATGAGATATCCTCGCCAGTTACAGATGAGTAGGCAAGCAGTCTTATTAGGGCTCCTTCCAGTTCCCGGATGTTAGAGGTGATATTCTTAGCGACAAAGAAAATAACCTCATCAGGCAGATGAACCTCTTCCTTTTCTGCTTTCTTGCGCAGAATAGCGACTCTGGTTTCGTAGTCTGGTGGCTGTATATCGGTTACCAATCCCCATTGAAAGCGGGAAATAAGCCGTTCCTCCAGGCCTTTTAATTCACGCGGGGGCCTATCAGATGTGAGAACGATCTGCTTTCCATTTTGGTGAATAGTGTTGAATGTATGGAAGAAAGCCTCTTGAGTGCTCTCTTTGCCGATAAAAAAGTGAACGTCATCCACTAATAGTACATCAGAAGATCGGTACGTCCTATTAAACTCTGTAGTATCATTGTCTTGAATCGAATCAATGAAATCGTTGGTGAATTTTTCCGATGAGACATAATTTACCTTTTTTGTCTTACTTCGGCTGAGACAATACTGGGCTATCGCCTGGAGAATATGGGTCTTCCCCATTCCCACTCCTGAATAAATAAGCAAGGGATTAAATCTGGTGGTCCCTGGTGATTCAGCGACAGCGAGAGAAGCTGCATGGGCAAATTGGTTGCTTTTGCCTACTACAAAAGTATCAAAAGTATAGCGGGGATTGAACAGAGAAGGAGTGGAGTCAGAGGGCAATTTTCTTTGGTCCCTGGTTTGAGGTTCAGGCAAAACGGTGGGGGGGAGCTCTATCTTCTCGGCCGTGCTTGCCACAGAGAAAGAGATCTGAGGAGAAAAATCACTTTGCTCAGAGATGACCGACTGGATTAAAAGAAGATAGTGTTGCTCTAACCATTCAGCAAAAAAGGAGCTGGGCACTTCAATTACCGCAATCTTGTTATCCAGCCGAAGCAGACGGGTGGGACGGAGCCAGGTCTCAAAGCTTTGCCGGGGAATCTTGGCCTCTGCTCCCAGAAGACATCTCGCCCAGAACTCCTCAACCTCTTCTCGGCCCAGCATCTGCAATCCTTTCCGCAAAACAACTAAATATCAAGGGCTTAGTTTTATTATGACCTAAATTAAATTTAATAGGTCTTCTCCCGAAAGTCAAGCAGTTTTTTGCTCCCCTCCCGTTCTGCTTGTCCAATAAGACTTTAATAATGTTTGCTATAAGCTTCTTTGAGGACAAGTTCAGCAAAAGACTTGACAAAATCACCTCCGGGGTCTATATTGAATGCCAGAAAATCCCTGGAAGGTAGCTTGTTAAATCACAGTTCAACAGCCTTACTGAACACACACAAGAAAGGAGAGAGATGAAGAGGACATTTCAGCCCAGTAATCGTAAGAGACACAACAAACATGGTTTTCGTAAGAGAATGAGCTCCCCGCAGGGGAGAGAAATAATTAACCGCAGAAGGAGAAAGGGCCGGAAAGAATTGGCCGTTTGAGATGAAAAAGATACTTATCTTAACAATTAAAGGGTACCAATTCCTTGTCTCTCCATTTTTAGGAGTTAATTGCCGCTTTTACCCAACCTGCTCTAATTATTCCCTCCAGGCCTTACATAGATTCGGGCTGCTAAAAGGGGGAATGTTGTCTATCAAGCGGATACTCCGATGCCATCCCTTCTGTCCTGGGGGGTATGATCCTGTGACCAGATTGGGAGGAGACATTAGAGGAGACATTAATGGATAAAAGAACCCTGTTGGCTTTTGTGCTCATTGGAGTAATCATTATTTTGTGGCCCCGGATATATCAGCGGTTTTTTCTCACCGAGGAACAGAGAAAGGC
>JAUWEO010000082.1 GCA_030608245.1 Candidatus Latescibacterota bacterium | reverse complement strand
AGGATGTCACCCGGGGTGTGTTGAATGCCATCCGCGAAGTGGAGGAACTTGCCGACCGCAAGATATTGGATGGGGAGAAGATAATAACCCCCCACCAGAGTGAAAAACAAGGTGTTGACATCTATATCTCCACCTCTTCTGCTGGGGGGGGACTTCAGATGATGGTAGCTGGGGTGGTGAAGACAATGACAGCGGAGAGCGCCGCCCGGGCTGCCTTAGGGGCAGGAGCAATTGTGATGGATATTATCGCCTCCAACGATGGCAGACTTCCCTACCAGAGGGTAGAAAGAATACGGAGATTGCGTCCAGATATGATCTTGCTCTCCGGAGGGGTGGACGGCGGTACCATTTCCCATGTCGCTGAACTTGCAGAGCTTATCGGTGCTGCGGATCCTCAGCCCAGATTTGGCACTGACTACCAACTGCCTGTCATCTATGCCGGGAATAAAGACGCCCGCCAAGTGATAGAAGAAACACTGGCCGAAAAGACCGCGTTGGAGGTGGTAGACAATCTTCGTCCTGTTTTAGAGAGAGAGAACCTGCAGCCCGCCAGATTCAGGATCCACGATCTGTTCATGGAACATGTGATGGCCCATGCTCCTGGTTACCGGAAGCTAATGTCCTGGGCTGATGTCCCCATAATGCCTACCCCCGGTGCGGTAGGTCTGCTAATCGAAACTATCGGCCGGCAACAGAACATAGATGTGATCGGCGTGGATATAGGAGGTGCTACCACCGATGTCTTTTCAGTATTCCAAGAAGTATTCAACCGTACAGTGAGCGCTAATTTGGGCATGAGTTACTCTATCTCCAATGTGCTGGCAGAAAGTGGAGTGGAGAACATCATCCGCTGGGTTCCCTTTGAGGTGGATGAGACAGACTTGCGCAATACAATAAGAAATAAAATGATACGGCCTACTACTATCCCTCAAACCTTGAACGAGCTTAAAATAGAGCAGGCTATTGCCCGAGAGGCGTTAAGGTTAGCCTTCCAGCAGCACAAGTCGATGGCGGTGGGCCTGAAAGGCATACAGCAAGAGCGGACTATCTCCGACACCTTTGCTCAGACAGCAACCGGCGCCTCCTTGGTAGACATGTTGAATTTGAATCTGTTGGTCGGCTCTGGAGGGATCCTGTCGCATGCCCCCCGGCGTTCACAGGCGGCTCTTATGCTCATCGACGCCTTCCTGCCCGAAGGGGTGACCAGACTTGCGGTGGACAGCATATTTATGATGCCACAGCTGGGAGTGCTTTCCACAGTCCATGAACAAGCCGCCACTGAGGTATTTGAGAAAGACTGTCTGATCAAACTGGGCACTTGCATCTCCCCGGTAGGAACCGGAAAGGAAGGTGCTCCCTGCATACGAGTGAGGTCCTTAAATTCCCCTACCCTTCCTGAAGCAACAGAGGTGAAATTCGGCGAGATGGTTCTTCTACCTCTTGCTGAAGGGAAGTGGACTGAGGTATTGATAGAACCAGAGAAAGGATTCGATGTGGGGGCAGGCAGGGGCA
Source organism: Candidatus Latescibacterota bacterium (assembly GCA_030608245.1). Lineage (GTDB taxonomy): Bacteria > Latescibacterota > MVCY01 > MVCY01 > MVCY01 > MVCY01. Next base: position 6,125 of record JAUWEO010000082.1, on the reverse strand, counting down.
AGGCCCTTAAGGCTTCTGTGGAAGGCGGAGTGGCAGGTGTAATAATCGATGCCAGAGGCAGGAATCCCTTCACCCTGCCGGAAAATCCCCAGAAGAAAATCGCAAAACTGAGGGAATGGCTTGAAGCCCTCGATGTATATCCTGACCACTGAGAAGTTTCAGGAGGGGTATCGTAGAGACGACCCGGCGGGTCGTGTCTACATTAAGTCGGGTTTACGCTTCTAAGGTCTGATTCAAATTCGTCCCGAGGATTATGGAGAAGCATTTACCGAATAAGAGCAACAACTTGACTCTCGAGTTAGAAAATGCTATCTCTCAAAAGCCACCAGGATGCAGATTCTCTGGTGGCTTTTTTGATTTGTATAGAAGGCAACAGGGGAGAATAGCTGTTGACAACGGCAGAATAATAAAGTATATTTCTTTCGCTTAAATGAGAAAATAGCCAGATTCTCCAGAAGCTTAACTTCGTGTGAACAAGGTTCTTATTGACAGTCTAATTCATCGGGCTCTACCCACAGCAGCAAGGTAATTCGTCGGCAGGCAAAAGGCTTCTGAATATGCAGGAAAACGCTCACTATTGGGGTCACAGGGAGCGTCTACGGGAACGCTTTCAGAAAGCAGGAACAGAAGGGTTGCAAGATTATGAAATCCTTGAGCTTCTGCTCACCTACGCTATCCCCCGACGAGATGTGAAACCCATTGCCAAGCAGTTGGTCAAACGATTCGGGAACCTGGGCGGTATCCTCGATGCCGGTCTGAAAGAGCTGGAGGAAGTGCCCGAACTGGGGCCGAACTCGGCGGTGCTCATCCATTTAGTAAAGGAGACCTGTGGGGTCTATCTTGGCCAAAGGTTGAAGCACCGGGATCTGCTTAACTCACCCCAGGCAGTGGCAGATTTCGCCCGCATGAAACTGGCAGGGCTGCCCAATGAGGTATTTATGGTCATTTACCTGAATGTGAAGAACGAGGCCTTGAACTATGAGGTGATCCACGAAGGCACGGTTGACAGCTCTGTGGTCTATCCTCGTCGGGTTCTGGAGGGAGCGCTGGCCCACCACGCCACTGGGCTTATTTTGCTACACAACCATCCCAGTGGGCACGCTACCCCCTCCTGGGAGGACAAACAGCTCACCAAAGCTGTGATCAAAGCAGTAGAACCGGTAGAAATCCGTGTGTTAGACCATATCATCGTAAGCAAGACAAAATACTACAGCTTTGTAGAAAACAAGATTCTTAGTCCTTCAGCGTGATCTCAATAACAACGGAGGTTTTTATGCCTGTGACTGTAGAAGATGTGGAAAATGTGATTGCCCTGGCGAAATTGGAGCTCTCCGCTGAAGAGAAACAGAAACTTATTGCCCAACTGAATCGGATTCTGGACTACTTTGCCAAGTTGAACGAGCTTGACACCACTGATGTCCCACCTACCTCGCATGTGCTGCCGTTGAAGAATGTCTTCCGAGAGGATATGGTTGCACCATCATTGAGTCAGCAGGAGACATTGGCAAACGCCCCTGACCAGTGGATGGGCTACTTCAAGGTCCCCAAGGTAATCGAGTAGGGTAACTACAGTTGAGCCACGAAAGCATCAAGATTAAAGATTAAAGATTAAAGACTGAATATTCAAGATTGAAGATTTTGATTCTATTTCCTTTGGGTCTTTGCGGCAGAGATGTTGCTCTGGATTTCTGATGAAAACAGTAGCTATCATACCCTCCCGTTATGGTTCTATCAGGCTACCTGGCAAACCTCTACTGAAGATCGGGGGAAAACCCCTGATTCAGCATGTCTACGAAAGGGCACAGAGAGCACAGAGGGTGTCAGAGGTCTGGGTGGCTGCCGATGACCGCAGAATCGTGGAGGCGGTGGAGCAATTCGGCGGCAGGGCTCTGCTCACCTCCCCCACTCACAGAACCGGCACTGACCGGGTGGCGGAAGCCACCAGAACCATCAAAGCAGATTTAGTGGTCAATGTCCAGGGCGACGAACCCCTGATCGACCCACAGATGATAGACCAGGCGATCGAACCCTTGACGGAAAATCCCGATATTCCGATGAGCACCGTGGCAAAAAGGAGTACTTCTATTGAAGAATTGAGCGATCCCAATATAGTCAAGGTAGTAGTAGATCAGAAGGGATTCGCCCTTTACTTCTCACGTTCCCCCCTGCCCTTTGCGCGAGACAGGCACTCTGCCGACTCACAAGGGTTCTGTTTTCTTCAACATATAGGTCTGTATGTCTACCGGTGGGATTTTCTTCAGAGATTAGCCCAGTTGGAGCAAACACCGCTGGAGAAACTGGAAAAGTTAGAACAACTCCGAGTATTGGAAAACGGCTTCCCCATAATCGTGCTCGTAACCGACTCCTGGTCAATAGGAGTAGATACCCAGGATGACTTGCAAAAAGCAAGAGAGACAATAGAGAAGGGCAGGCTATGAACAATCGAAAGACTAGATACATAATCGTTGCCGGAGGAGTTATAAGCGGCGTGGGTAAAGGACTGGCTACCGCTTCTATCGCTAAAATACTTCAGCGATACGGTTACAACACTACCGCAATCAAGATTGACCCTTATATCAATTACGACGCTGGCACCCTCCGGCCCACCGAACACGGAGAGGTGTGGGTAACCGACGACGGCGGTGAGATCGATCAGGACCTGGGCAATTACGAGAGATTCCTGGGAATGTACATCTCCCGGATGAATAACATCACTACCGGCCAGATCTACAAGGAGGTCATCGACCGGGAGAGAAAGGGAGAGTATCTGGGCCAGACGGTTCAGCCTATTCCCCACATCACCGATGAGATCAAAAGAAGGGTCAGACAGGTTGCCGAAGGGTTCGATTTCGCCTTAGTGGAGATCGGCGGCGTCATCGGTGATTACGAGAATATCCCTTTTCTGTTTGCAGTTAAAGGCCTAGAGCGAGAGGTAGGGGAAGAGAATGTGATCTACGTACTCATCACCTACCTGCCTATTCCTACTCACATTCATGAGATGAAAACCAAACCCACCCAACAGGCCATCAGACGCTTGAGCGAAAGCGGCATCTTCCCCGATTTCATCCTCTGCCGGGCCAGGGAACCCTTGGATGAGGTGCGAAAGAAAAAGATTGAGACTTACGCTAACATAGACGCAGACTGCATTATCTCAGCCCCGGATATCTCCACCCTCTATTCCATTCCCCTTAATTTTGAGAAAGAAGGATTGGGGGGGAAAATCCTCAATAAATTCGGACTTGAACCCAAAACATTGCCCAGTTGGGAAAATTGGGAGGAGCTGGTCAGAAGGATTGAGAATCCGGAGAGGGTGCTGCGGGTTGCAATGGTCTGCAAATACATAGACATCGGTGATTACAACCTCTCAGACTCTTATGTCTCCATCAACCAGGCGTTGGAACACGCCGGGGCCCATCTGAACGCCGAGGTGAAAATCGATTGGATAGACGCTAAACGATTTGAGGAAAACGACAGAGCAGTGAAAGAGCTCTCGAACTACGGAGGGATTATCGTCCCGGGAGGATTTGGTACCAGTGGAGCTGAAGGAAAGATCAAGGCGATAGAATTTGCCAGAGAGAAGAACATTCCATATCTGGGACTCTGTTTCGGTCTACAGCTTGCGGTGGTGGAGTTTGCACGTAATGTCTGTAATATGCCGGAGGCACACTCCACCGAGATCAATAAGCACACTCAGTACCCGGTGATCGACATCCTGCCCACCCAGAAGGAACTGATGGAAAAACACCAGTACGGGGGGACAATGAGACTGGGTGCTTATGCAGCAACCTTAAAGAAGGACAGCGTAGTGTTGAAGCTGTACACGAAGTTACACCGTTTGGAAGAAGACCGCAAAAGGATTGAGCAGCTCAAGAAAGATCCTGATGAGTGTTTCCGGCTGGGTATTCTCCCGGTGGGAAAAAGAGCTATTTTGGAACGCCACCGGCATAGGTATGAAGTCTCGCCGCAATTCATTGACATCCTGGAGGAAAACGGCCTGGTCTTCTCCGGCTATCATCTGAGGACCGATGGCACCAGACTTATGGAATTCGTCGAGCTTCCGGAACACAGATTCTTCGTAGCTACTCAGGCCCACCCGGAATTTAAATCTACCTTAGAGAAACCTGCTCCTCTATTCTTGGGATTTGTAGAGGCAGCGTTGAAAGGCGCAGAACCCAATGAGTAGAGCAGTTAAGATAGGCGAGATTCTCATCGGGAGAGAGGCTCCTCTGGTGCTGATCGCTGGCCCCTGTGTGGTGGAGTCTGAAAAACTGACCTTAGAGACGGCGCAAAGAATAAGGCAGATTGCCACCCGGCTACAGATGCCCTTCATCTTCAAGGCCTCTTATACTAAGGCAAACCGAATGAGCATCAACTCCTTCTCTGGCCTGGGCATTGACGAAGGACTGCGGATATTGAACCAGGTTAAAACTCAGTTGAATATCCCGGTTCTAACAGATGTTCACTCAGCCTCAGAGGTGGAAAAGGCCGCTACAGTGGCTGATATCCTACAGATCCCGGCATTTCTCTGCCGGCAGACAGAGCTAGTGGTAGCAGTGGGCAAAACAGGCAAGCCGGTTAACATCAAAAAGGGGCAGTTTCTCGCTCCAGAGGATATGGGCCCAATAGCCGAAAAGATTCGCTCCACCGGCAACGACCGGATCATACTTACCGAACGGGGCACCTGTTTCGGCTATCACAATTTGGTAGTGGATATGCGCTCTCTGGTGATTATGAGAAAACTGGGGTATCCAGTGGTGTTTGACGCCACTCACAGTGTGCAATTGCCAGGTGGAGGGGGAAGTCATTCCGGTGGACAGCCGGAGTTCGTTCCTCCCCTGGCCCGGGCAGCGGTGGCAGTGGGTGTGGATGGGGTATTCATCGAAACTCACCCTTCTCCTGCTAAGGCCTTAAGTGACGCCTCTTCTATGCTGCCCTTAGATAAGCTGGAACCGCTTCTGCGGGAACTAAAAAAACTCGACGAAACACGCCGCTGTCTGGAAGGCAGCTTGGAGCGATGAGCATTGAACAGGCCAAGAAGGTAATAGAGATAGAAGCGGCAGCAGTGGCCGCACTAAAAGACCGCATCAACGATTCATTTCAGAGGGCGGTTGACTTAATTTACCAGTGCAAAGGGCGAGTGGTGGTAGTGGGAATGGGCAAATCGGGCATCGTGGGCAGAAAGATCGCTGCCACCTTGACCAGCACCGGAACCCCCGCTTTTTACCTTCACTCCACCGAGGCCCTCCACGGTGACTCCGGGATACTCCGAGGGGACGATGTGGTCATTGCCATATCCAAAAGCGGACAGGCAGAGGAACTGCAGCTTCTGGTACCGCTCTTGAAACGGCTGGATATTCCCCTAATCGCTATGACCGGCAATTTCCACTCCTGGTTGGCACAAGAAAGCGATATATTGCTGGACACAAGTGTGGAGAAAGAGGCCTGCCCTTACGATCTCACTCCCACCACCAGTACCACGGTGACTATGGTTTTAGGCGATGCCTTAGCGGTTGCCCTGTTGAGAAAACGCAACTTCGGCCCTCGGCAGTTCGCTCTACTCCATCCCGGGGGCGCTTTGGGCAGAAAGCTTATCTGGCGGGTAGAGGATCTGATGCACAGAGGGCGGGAGTTGCCGGTGGTGAACGAGTCGACCACAATGCGGGATGTGCTGGTGGAGATGACCTCCAAGCAATTAGGGATGACCTGTGTGGTAGATTCAGAAGGCGTTCTGGTTGGGGTGCTTACTGATGGAGATCTGAGACGATTGATGGAGCGGACTGCGGCCCCCCTTGCGATGAGCGCCAGAGAAGCCTTGGATGTAAGTCCCAGGGGCAAGAAGAGGACCCCGCCTTTCACTATCGCGAAAGAGGAATTGGCAGCGAAAGCTGTGCCTGTCCTGCAGAAGCACATCTTAACTCAATTGGTGGTAGTGGACGCAGACGCCAAACCGATTGGGGTAATCCGCTGGATTGACCTGCTCAAGGCGGGGGTTATTTGATTTTGGTGTGTGGCTCACAATTTCACTTCACAATAGTTGTTTAGATCACTATCTTGTTCCCGGGGTTCACTTCAGGTAAGGCACTGCAAGAAATTAGAAGAATTACAGTTGGCGACAGAAAAAATAT
>JAUWEO010000035.1 GCA_030608245.1 Candidatus Latescibacterota bacterium | reverse complement strand
AGGCAACGTTGGTTTAGGCTACAGACTGGCTAAGCTTAGATTCGACTACAGCTATATATATTATGCTCAGCTCACCGACACAGGCGGAGCTCATCGCTTTTCCATAGGGTATAAGTTTTAGCTGCTTTGTTGTGCCCCAGTGTGAAGAGAGAAAAAATCTCCCTCTCGTTTGTTATTCTGAAAGAGAGGGAGATTTCTTTTTAGTCTCATATCTTCAAAGCATAAATGCTGATTCGTGAAACTTCACCGAGATTGATTTCAGCCAAAAGGAGCACACAGGCAAATAGTGTCAATAAAAGGAGTTGAAAGTGCGTAGAGACAATAATGCGGCTACACAGAAAGACCAGTACGAGCCTTATATTTCGCCAGAGCAGTCAATCCCTGAATTCACCTTGACTTCCTTAATCATGGGGGTGGTGTTGGGGATTATCTTCGGAGCTGCTAATGCCTACTTGGGGTTGAAGGTGGGGATGACGGTGAGTGCCTCTATCCCAGTGGCGGTCATCTCAATGGGTATATTGCGAGGTATACTTAAAAAAGGCACGATATTAGAGAACAATATGGTACAGACCGTAGGCTCGGCAGGGGAATCCTTGGCTGCCGGGGTGATCTTTACCGTTCCGGCGCTGATCATCTGGGGAGTGGAACCACGGGTTACCGAAATCTTTTTAATCTCCCTCATCGGTGGGTGCCTGGGAGTGCTGTTTATGATCCCCTTGCGGAGGTTCCTTATAGTTAAAGAGCACAGAACTCTCCCTTATCCCGAAGGGAGAGCCTGTGCGAAGGTTCTGATGGCAGGCGATGTAGGTGGGGTAAAGGCCAAAACAGTATTCCTGGGTGTAGGAATAGGAGCGATATACAAGTTCCTTATGGGGGGATTCCACCTGTGGGAAGAACATCCGGCCTGGAACCTGACTAAAAAGCTGAATATGAAAGTAGGAATCGACGCTATGCCCGCTCTATTGGGTGTTGGCTACATAATCGGACCCAGAATAGCGGCATACCTGTTCGCTGGGGGAGCTTTGGGTTGGTTAGTTTTCATCCCTGGCATAACCCTTGTGGGGAGGGGAATTGAACATCCCGTTTTCCCAGCCACCACCCTGATATCGGAGATGGGACCCGAGCAGATATGGAACAACTATATCAGGTACATAGGAGCAGGAGCTGTCTGCCTGGGTGGAATCGCCAGTCTCATCAAGGCGACCCCCACTATCTTGGAGTCTTTCGGATTGGCATTCAAAAAACTAAGTCAGGGGATTTCGGGCAAGCCCGAGAGTCTCAGGACCCGGAGAGATATCCCGATGGCAATAGTGATAATAGGAGCCTTGGCCTCCGCCGTCATCTTAGCGGTGATTCCTCAGGTGCCGGTCAAATTAATAGGGGCAGTGTTGGTGGTAATATTCAGCTTCTTCTTTGTCACCGTCTCCTCACGGATAGTGGGACTGGTGGGCAGCTCTTCCAATCCTGCCTCTGGGATGACCATCGCCACTCTTTTGGCTACCAGCCTCATATTCCTGAAGTTAGGTTGGACAGGCCAGACGGGGATGGTAGCTGCCCTGAGCGTGGGGGCAGTGGTCTGCGTTGCCGTCTGTATTGCGGGTGATGCCTCTCAGGACTTGAAGACAGGCTATTTGGTAGGGGCAACACCAATGAAACAGCAGATAGGTGAGTTCTTAGGGGTAATGACGGCTGCCTCTGTTGTCGGGTGGACTGTGTTGATCCTTCATAGGGGATATGGCATAGGCTCGGCTGAATTGCCTGCTCCCCAGGCCACCCTTATGTCAATGGTAGTTAAGGGCGTGATGACCGGGGCAGTTCCCTGGGCCTTTGTGTTTATAGGAATGGCTACTGCCTTAGTAGTTGAGTTGATGAAGATCCCTTCCTTGCCTTTTGCAGTGGGACTCTATTTACCCATAGAGCTGTCCACCCCGATCATTATCGGGGGTGTCCTGCGAGGTATTGTCCAGAGAAAAACCGCAGATAACGAGGCACTTGAATACCAAGAAAAAGGAGTGCTCTACAGCTCTGGTATGATTGCCGGAGATGCACTTGTGGGGATTCTGCTGGCGGTCTTTGCCTGGCAGGGGATCAATCTTCAGTTCGCCAAAGGTTGGATGGGAGCCTTCTCCAGATGGGGAACACTGCTGATTTTCGCCTTATTGACTGCCTCTCTGTGGCGGGTTTCGTTGGGCAAAGACTCTGTTCTGCGAGGATTTCGTCCAAAATCGCAAAAGCGGGAAAGCCAAAGCTGAGCAATTAAATCGCAAAGACCGCAGAGGATGTCACTGCAGCAGGCAAGATAGTCATCTAACCAATGGTGCTATCTCGCAACAACCCTTGTGGAATAAAGGATTGCAGACGCACGTTTGTAGGGGCAGGCCTCCGCACCTGTCCTGATCCTGATATTATTTGGGCAACCACGGAGGGTTGCCCCTACAGGAGACTTGTACGAATGCTGATTTAGCAAGATCCTTGCCCACCAGCAAATAGCACCAGGGGTTACATGAAATGGTCGTCGTACGTTCTTCCCTTCCAACAGAGCTGCTTCCTTCCTAAGAGAACGGATGTACCTATGATTGACTGATAAAACAATTGGAAGGGAAACATAAGGGGAGAGTATTTGAGCAGGTCTTTTCTCTTCAGGCGAACGATACTCCGGAAGAGAATCAAAAAGTCGGATAGACTTGTCACCAGAAAGACTGCGGCTGCAAGCCGGAGGTAGTCTCCTCTCAGTGGGGATAACAGAACAAGGGTGATAACCAACAATCTTGAACAGAAAGCGGTCACCAGAACAAACCGTCCAAAGAGGGGAATTTTCTTAAGGCCTGCCAGTGTCCATCTTTTCCTTTGGTTAAGGAATTCTGGAAAGGACTTCGCCGGGGAGGCAGTTGTTGTTTGGGATGGCTCGGCGATAAATCGAATACGCCAGCGATGCGTATCGTGAATAGCTTCCAATAGAGCCAGATCCTCATTAAGCGCGAAACCTAACCTCTGGTATCCGCCCACCTCTTCATGGGCCTTCCGCCGGAATCCTAGGTTTTTTCCGAAGGCACTGGTCGGTTTTCCTATCCCAGTTGCTCCCCAGCCAATGGTGAGCAAGTAGAGCAGGTCCAGACACTGTAGTTTGGCAAACAGACCCTTTGCCTCCAAAAGTGTGAATCCAGCGACTAACCCTACCTCTGGGGAGAAGAGTGTGGCTGTCTTGCAGATCCATTCTGGGGACACTGTACAGTTGGCATCAGTGGTCAGGATAATCTCACCTCCGGAGCCTTCAATCCCCACCGCCAGGGCGTGCTGTTTTCCAGGGAGATCCTCAGGAGGCGATTTGACTTGAAGTAGATGGACCTTCGGGAAACGGGCGGCGTAGGTTCTGACAATCTCAGCGGTACAGTCCTCTGAGCAATCATCCACCACGAATATGTCGAATTTATCCCCTGGATAGTTCTGAGCCAGAAGAGAATCCAAACACCTGCCGATGTTTCCCTGCTCGTCCTTCGCCGCAATTACAATTGACACGAAAGGCTGCTGGGTCTTCTCTTTTCCCCTTCCACTCTCCTTAAACGTACCCCACAAAAAGAGAATAACCAGAGAGAAATACAAGGTTCCCAAAATCACTGCTGCTATTGTGAACATATCATCTGCTCCAGTGATACGAAGCTGAATCCTCTCTGTTTTCCAATCTCAATAATTAACTCTAAGGCGGCAGGAAGTTCTGGGGTCCTGTCGTGCAGCACAATGATTGCACCGTTGAACAGACAGGGGAGAGTGGCTGCAACGATTTTTTTTGGGGTTTTTGCCTTCCAGTCCCAGGGCAGAGCAGACCAGATCACTACCTGGTATCCCATTCCACTGGCTATTTTAAGAGCTCGCCAGTCCATTTGGCCATAAGGAGGGCGGAAGAATCTCGGAGAACTGCCGGTACTCTTGGTTATGACCTGCTCACCGTTTTTAATCTCTTGATATATGAGTCGCCTCGATTTCAGTATCAGGTGGGTGTGGTTGTAGGTGTGGTTGCCAATAGCGTGAGCCTGTGCGGCTATCTGAGCGGCAACTTCGGGATAGTGTTCTACATTTTTGCCCTGAAGGAAAAAAGAGGCCTTTATACCCGATTTCGCCAGCACATCCAGTAATCTGGGGGTGTTGACCGGATCAGGCCCGTCATCGAAGGTGAGAGCAACTCTGGGCAGAATGGGATTACCCCTCCAGAGAACAGAGGGAAAAAGACGCTGCGCTATGCGGGAGAATGCCATCTTGGTCATTAGCTTGAGGTGGTTAGACTACTGGACAGAGTGTTTAAAGAAATGTCAAATGCCAAAATCCGAATGCCAAATCAAGCTCAAAATCCAAATAATAAAAATACAGTGGATAAGGCAGGCCTTGACATTTAGTCATTTGGACTTTATTTGACCTTTGCATTTTGTTATTGTAAAGCTATTGACGATCGCCCCATTTTCCTGTCCTTTGCTTCCAACTGAACCTGCCAAAGAACCCCATGATTGAAACCAATACAATGTATGGGATATGGAAAATTTCGGCCAGCGGGAAAAAAGGAAGAAGGTCCCGGCGACGAAACATGATACAGCCAGTCCAGACAACGGTCAAATCCGCCGCTGCTTTCAGGGAGAAACAGATAAGTGGGACGGGGAACCGGGAGAAGAGATGGACAGAAAAGGGAATAGAAAAAAGCATCAAGCAGAAGTAGAAAAAGGTCACTACCAATAACGAAACCAGCCATTTTTTGGGATAGTGGGCACATTTCGACGCCCAACGTGCTCGTTGCTGAAGGAAGAGACTGATATTATCGGCCGGTTGAGTCTGTACAAAAGTTTCCGGTCCGGTAGCGAAAGCAACCCTCCAAGGTGTTTTCTTATGGATAGTCTGCATCAAAATGTCGTCATCGCCGGAAACCAACCGTTTCCCTTTCCCGAATCCTCTTGTTTGTTCGAACGCCTCTCTGCGGTAAGCAAGGTTACTCCCACTGCAGGTGGCAGGGATTCCCGCGCCAACTGCCCCGGCCCCTGCGGCCACAATACCAAGGAACTCCAGGGACTGCAATCTATGGAACAGAGAACGCTCCTTTGCCCGTGAGAACTCTGTGCGCCCTGCAACCATTCCCACGGCGGGAGAGAAATAGCTAACCATTCCCTTAATCCAGGTGGAAGGCACGACGCAATCGCCATCGGTGGTGAAAATAAGTTCGCCCCGGCTGTGTCTTATGCCCATCTCTATTGCTGCCTTCTTGCCCTCGGTGAAGGGTCCTTTCGTGCTTAACAGCTGGACATTCTCTCCCAGGTGAGAGCTAACCACCTCGGCAGTGCGGTCGCTGGAGTGGTCATCAACTACGATGATCTCCAACAGTTTTCTGGGGTAATCCTGTTTTACAAGTGAATCCAGGCATCTGCCGATATTCTGTTCCTCATTTCTCACCGGAATAATAATGGAGACAGAGGAGGTGAGATCTTTCTGTCTGGGGATTGCCGACAGGCGAAACAGCCCCAGTAGAGTCACCAACAGCGCAGCAGCGTAGCCAACTGTGAAAAGAACAATCGTTATCGAGAGCACCCCAAGAAACATTTCCTTCTCCGAAATGGATCTTCTTGTGACTATTTCCCATCGGCATAAAATACTACTTCTGGTTTGAATCTGCAAGGGAAAATACTGAATAATAAGCAGGTTTAGGGATTATGAGATTTATATTGACTTAACCTAAGGTGACAATTATATTATAAATTCGGTTGGCAGTACGTAGGAGTAAGAGTCCAGTCCCAGGTTAAGCGCTGTTTTCCTTGAGTCTGTCCGCTCTTAGCTAATATGCGGGAGAATATTTAATCCGCTTTGCAAGGAGATTTCAATGGAGGCGGTTGTGATTAAATCCCCTGGGGAAGTAGAGTTTACCCAGGTAGAAGACCCATCTGTTGGCCCCCAAGAGGTTGCCATCGCTGTTAAGGCAGCGGGATTGTGTGCTACTGATCTTCACATCTACCATGGGAAATTCTCTGCCTCCTTGCCTCTGATTCCAGGGCATGAATTTGCGGGAGAGGTGATCGAGATAGGACCGGAGGTTACTACTGTCTCTATGGGCGAACGGGTTACAGTAGACCCTACTGTGTGCTGTAAAAGATGCTCCTTCTGTAAGAGTCATAAAGAGCATTTCTGCCGACAGTTCAAGGCCTACGGGGTCAGTCTGCCCGGCGGGTTCGCCCAGAAAGTGGTGGTTAAGGAGGAAAATGTCTACTCTATTGGTGGGCTTTCTTACGAGCAAGGGGCGCTGATAGAACCTTTAGCCTGCGTCCTCCACGGGGTGGAGATAGTGGGAGTAGATCCGGGTGAAGAAGTCCTGATTTTTGGAGCAGGGCCTATTGGTTTGTTATTGGCTCAAGCATGCAAGATGAAAGGGGCCTCTACATTGGCGGCGGTGGATTTATTTCAGGAGAAACTGGATTTTGCCCAAAGCCTGGGCGTGGACGAAACCTTCTGCAACAATCCAGCATTGCCTAAACAGGTAGCGGAAAGGGGTAAATTTGACCTGGTCATCGATGCCACCGGTATTCCTCAGGTAGTGGAGGCACTGCCTAAGTATGTCAAGGATGGAGGTAGGGTCCTCTACTTTGGTGTTTGTCCGCAGGGGACTCAGATCAACCTGGATCCCTTCGATGTCTACCGCCGAGAGTTGAAGATATTCGGCACCTTCAGCCTGCTGGCCAACTTTCTGCCAGCAATTGATTTGGTTAAAAAAGGCAGGATGAATGTTGAAGCAGTGATTTCCCATGAATTGGCTCTAAGTGAAATTAAACAAGCCTTTGAATTGGTAAGGAACAGAGATTCGCGGAAGATTCTTCTGTTTCCCGGTGAGCTGGGATGACGTTTCAAAAGTAACATTGTGAGTCATCCTGTCATTGCGACCTTATTTATAATTTGTGGACACAAAAATACTGGGAGGGGAACGATGAGGATTCTGGTCACCGGTGGTGCCGGATTCATAGGTTCACATCTATGTGAGTTCTTACTGAATAAAGGTCATCAGGTTATCTGTATGGATAACCTGGTGACGGGGAATGCGGATAACATCGCCCATCTTTTCGGAATCGAGGGATTTGAGTTTATCCGCTACGATGTTACCAACTATGTCTATGTAGCTGGCCAGTTGGACTTTGTGCTTCACTTTGCCAGTCCAGCTAGCCCCATTGACTACCAACAGTTGCCCATCCAGACACTGAAAGTGGGGGCGATGGGGACGCACAAGACCTTGGGATTGGCCAAGGAGAAGAAGACTGCCTTTTTGCTGGCCTCCACTTCCGAATGCTACGGGGACCCTCAAGTCCACCCCCAAAGTGAGGACTACTGGGGAAATGTCAATCCGGTTGGCCCTCGGGGGGTTTACGACGAAGCCAAGCGCTATGCCGAGGCGATCACTATGGCCTACCATCGTTATCACGGGGTGGATACCAGAATCGCCCGCATCTTTAATACATTTGGGCCTCGAATGCGAAAAAACGATGGCCGGGCAGTGCCCACATTCATCTGTCAGGCATTAGCCGGCCAGGACATCACCATATTCGGCGATGGCTCCCAGACCAGAAGTTTCGGGTACATAACCGACTTAATCGAGGGCATTTATTGCTTGATGCTCTCCGATATCCACACCCCGGTGAATCTGGGAAATCCCCAGGAGATGACCGTGTCAGATATGGCAGAAACCATCCTGCGACTCACCAATAGCAATAGCGAAATAGTGTTCAACCCCCTTCCGGAAGATGATCCGAAGATAAGACAACCGGACATAAGTAAGGCCAAGAAACTGCTGGGATGGGAGCCTAAGGTGAGTATTGCCGAGGGATTAAACAGAACGATACAGTGGTTCCAGCAATCAATGTGAACAAGGAGGCAGAACTGTCATGAGGATACCGATTTCTCTTTTCCGCCATTCGCCGTTTGAGTCCCTTCTGGAGCACTTTCTGGCGGTAGAGACCTGTTTCAACAGGTTCGTTATAGTAGTAAACCGATGGATAGAGGAAGGCGACAAAATGGATTTTGACCAGGAGATGGAGGAGATATCCCAGTTGGAGTATCAGGCAGACGAGGTAAAGAACGCCCTGCGAGAGCATCTGCCCAAGAGTCTATTTATGCCTGTAGACCGGGGGGACATACTGGCCCTTCTGCGGGAACAGGATCAGATTGCCGACTTCTGCCAGGATGCGGTCACTATTCTGGCCTTGCGTCCCACCGAGGTGCCGGAATATCTGAAGCAGGATTTTCGTAATCTGACGGAGAAACTCAAGGAGGTGGTAGAGGCTTACAAATTGTCGATCCAGGAGTTAAAGGATCTGCTGAAGACAGCCTTTGTGAAAGGTGAAGAAGAGAAAATCCATCGGCTGATCAAGCAAGTAGATAAGAAGGAATGGGAGTCGGATAAATTGCAATTTGCCTTGGCGAAGAAGATATACCTTCACGAGAAGGAGTTAGACCCCATCACCATAAATTTTCTCACCCATGTGCTGCTAACTCTGGGCCAGATAGCAGACGCCTGTGAGAACGCCGATGACCGGCTGCGAAGGATTATAGCCCGTTAACCCTGGGAAGATTGGCGCCAGATATGACGCTACTGATTATTGCTATAGTCGCAAGTTTGTACATCGCCTGGAGCATTGGCAGCAATGATGTTGCCAACTCTATGGGCACTTCGGTGGCAGCAGAGTCGCTCAGCTTCAGACAGGCGGTGATAATTGCTGGAGCGTTCAACTTTCTGGGTGCAGTCCTGGTTGGGGCACGGGTAGTTAACACCATTCGTAAAGGGATAATCAACCCTAACTTCTTTGCTGATAACCCTTCGCTGTTGGTCTACGGGATGATATCTGCCCTGTTAGCGGCCGCGATGTGGATTACTGTGGCTACCTATCTGCGGATGCCTGTCTCCACTACCCACAGTATTGTAGGTGCCATAGTGGGTTTCGGCCTGATAACCGTCGGCATCACCGGGATCAAATGGTCAGTGATCCTCTCCATTGTCCTGGGTTGGATGATCTCTCCCCTGTTTGGAGCTCTCGTATCCTTTGTTATTTTCAATATAATCAGATATAAAGTCTTGGCTACCGAGGCACCGCTGCTCTCTTTTAAGAAGATAGGCCCGATATTTGTTAGCCTGACCGGTGTGATTCTCACCCTGGCGGTAATCCACACAGGGATGCGCAATCTGCAGCTGAAATTACCTCTGCTTACGATTCTGGGGATTGTCTTGGCAGTGGCTGGCGTATTTGGTCTGGGAGGCTACCTTTTTTTACGGAGATACACGCCTAAAAGCTCAGTGCAGACGGAGGAGGTAGAGGAGCTTTCTAAACCCCTGCAGGTGATGAGTGCTTCTTACGAAGCCTTTGCCCATGGATCCAATGATGTGGCCAACGCGGTGGGGCCAGTGGCGGCGGTATTCTCCATAATTGCCACCCACACGGTGGACATGAAGACAACCGTCCCGATCTGGATGCTGGCTATAGGTGGGGTTGGCTTAGTGATTGGCATCGCCACCTGGGGACGCCGGGTGATGGAGACCATAGGTAAACGCATCACCGAGATTACTCCTACTCGGGGGTTTGCCGCCGAGTTCTCTGCCGCTACCACCGTGTTGCTCTGTTCCTGTCTGGGATTGCCTGTCTCTACCACCCATGTCTCCGTGGGCACAGTGATGGGAGTGGGCTTTGCCCGAGGAGTGGCAGCACTTAACTTGCGAGTCATCCGGAATATAATCTTCTCCTGGCTTCTCACCCTTCCCGTGGCCGCGGGACTGTGCGGCTTGATCTTCAAGATTATGGTTGAGATCAGCCCATAACGTTAGTCAATTCGACTCAGTCATTTCTAATCAAGGAGGCAGAGAAAATGTCAACCGAGCTGGAAACGAGACTGCAATACTGCAAGCAAAAGTTGGTTGAACTACGAGACTGTCTTTGACCTGACTACAAAAGAGACACAGATAGCAGAGTTAGAGCAAAAGACAGCCGAGCCAGATTTCTGGAGTGATGAAAAATCAGCCAGAGAGCTTCTTGAGGGGCTGAATCGCCGGAGAAAGTGGGTCTCTGCCTGGAAACAGTTGGAACAGGAGAGGGAAGATCTGGCCACATTGCTTCAATTAGCCCAAGAGGAAGATGATTCTGACACCTTCACTGAGGTGGCCCAGGCACTGGGTCCTTTAGAGAAAAAGATAGAGGAACTTGAGTTCAGGAATATCCTGGGCGGAGAGGACGATCCCCGGGATGCCATTCTCACCATCCACTCTGGGGCTGGCGGTACTGAATCGATGGACTGGACTCAGATGCTGCTCCGGATGTACCTCAGATGGATGGAACGCCAAGATTTCCAATCGGATGTCTTAGATCTTCAGCCCGGTGATGGGGCGGGAATCAAATCGGTCACCGTTGATGTCAGGGGTGAATATGCCTATGGTTATCTCAAAACCGAAGCCGGAGTGCATCGACTGGTGAGAATTTCCCCCTTCGACTCCCAGAGCCGACGGCATACCTCTTTCGCCTCAGTCTTCGTTTATTCTCAAGCAGATGAGAAATTTGAAGTCGAAATCAACGAGAGAGATATCAGGACAGAGACCTTTCGGGCCAGCGGGCCTGGCGGACAAAATGTGAACAAGGTGAACTCGGCGGTGAGAATTACCCATCTACCCACCGGGATCACTGTCCAGTGCCAGTCGGAGAGATCTCAGCACCAAAACCGAGAGAATGCCATGCGGGTGCTAACTGCTCAGCTGTACCAACGTCACAAAGAAGAAGAGGAGCAGAAGAGACTTAAGGAAATAGAAAGCAAAAAGAAGAGCATTGAGTGGGGCAGCCAGATCCGCTCCTATGTTATGCACCCCTATAACTTGGTAAAAGACCACCGCACAGGCACTCAGACAGGGAATGTGCAGGCGGTTATGGACGGGGGGATAGACCAGTTCATCCGTGCCTATCTGCTCCACAGCCAAATAAAAGAACCATAGTGTAGCCCTTTTAGGGGACGTAGCGTTACTACGTTCCTACTGGGAAGAGAGGAGAAATGTAACATTATGGAGAGAATA
>JAUWEO010000072.1 GCA_030608245.1 Candidatus Latescibacterota bacterium | reverse complement strand
GTTCAACAGGCATTGAAAAAGGAGTGCGGACATGAAGGCGCCCAGAGTTCTGGTAATTGACGACGAACAGATAGTCTTGGACAGTGTCAGGAAGATACTTGCGGAGGAGAACTACGAGGTAGAAGTAACGGTGAGCAGCCGAGAAGGACTCGACTGGGCTATCCAGAAACAATATGACATTGTCCTCAGCGACATCCGCATGCCGGAGATCGGAGGTATGCGGATCCTTCGCGACATTAAACGGGCCAAGCCATCTCTTGCTGTGGTTATCATCACCGGCTATGCCACAGTCCAGTCAGCGGTCCAGGCTATGAAACTGGGAGCAACGGATTATCTCGAAAAACCGTTTACACCTGAAGAACTTCTCAAGGCGGTGACCTCGGCACTCGATGTAGCTGCTGCTCAGCCACCGCAGGAACAGGTCCTGATTCACAAGGCGGAAGTGATCAAGGTCCTCGAGCGGGCTGCATCCGACAGCGAATTCGTCGCTAACTTGTACTATCACGGGGCAGATGCTCTCGAGGAGTATGATTTGACTGGTCCCGAGAAACTTGCCCTGCTAACCGGGGATATTTCCTGGATAGAGGAACACATCGGTACACTTACGAAGGTTCAAAGGCGCTGGCTCGAACAGCGGTTGAGCGCCGAAATTTGGTAACCTTAGGGGGATAACACCATGGCTGAGAAGATGCTGGTTATAGATGATGAAAAGGTTGTTCTGGAATCCTGTCGCAGAATATTCGTGGACGAGGGTTTTGATGTCGTTACCACCGATAATCCGCAAGAAGGTCTCAAACTTATCTCAGACTCATCCTTTGACGTGATTCTGTGCGACTGGAAGATGCCGGGATTCGATGGAATGGATGTGGTGGAGGAAATCGGCCGGCGCTCACCTGATTCCACAGTGGTTATGATCAGCGGCTATCCAACAGTGGGCCGGGCAACCGAAGCTATGAAGCGAGGGGCAATGGACTATGTTGCCAAACCGTTCACCCCCGAGGAAATAGCCGAGGTCGTTAAGAGGGCAGTAAGACGCAAGCTGACAGAGGAGAAAAAAGCCCTGGGACGATTCGAGAAGATCGTTAAGGCCTGGCAGTTTCCTGTGCCGAGCGTAGAGGACAAGGCACCGCAAACGATCGCAGAGACTGTGGCGCAGAGCGTGGGCGTTGGGAAGACGACCTCACCTTGGGCCACTGTCCTGGTTCTTGGTATCTTAGCCGGAGCCTACATCGGATTCGGAGGTTTGCTTTCAACCACAGTCACCTTCGATATGGCATCAAGATTCGGCATCGGTTTCACTAAATTCATAGCGGGTACGGTTTTTAGCGTTGGGCTGATGCTGGTTGTCATAGCGGGTGCTGAGTTATTCACTGGAAACAACCTGATGGTATCAAGTGCTATGGCAAAAGAGATAACCTTTGGAACAATGGTCAAGAGATGGACGCTCGTCTATATTGCCAATTTCATTGGATCGCTTCTTCTGGCACTGCTTTTTTACTTCTCGGGGTTGTGGAAGACAGGTGGGGGAGCGCTGGGGGCAGCCGCCGTGAATATTGCCTATAGCAAAGTGACGCTGAGTTTCGGCGAGGCGCTTTTTCGCGCCATCGGCTGCAACTGGCTGGTATGCCTGGCGGTTTGGATGGCCCTCGCCGCTCGCCAAACCGTGGGCAAGATATTCGCTATTTTGTTCCCGATAATGGCGTTTGTCGCCATCGGCTTTGAGCACAGCGTAGCCAATATGTATTTCATTCCCACTGGGATATTTCTGAAGAATTGGGCAGGGATTTCTGCTCCTCACGGATTTGATCCAAACGCTCTCGGGGCGATTAGCTTCTTGTGGAAAAACCTACTGCCGGTGACAATAGGCAACATAATCGGAGGTGGGGTATTCGTTGGTATGAGCTATTGGAGCGCCTATCTTAGACCCGCTAAATCCTGAGCAAGGAGAACGATGAAATGAAAATCGCGATCATTTATCATTCAGAGTCCGGGAACACACAGAGAATGGCTGACCTTATAAGAGATGGTTGTCTTAACGTCCGAGAGATCGAGCCAAGGTGCATGCCCGTTGACAGCATCGATGAGGCATTTGTAGTCGAATCGGCCGCGATCATTTTGGGGGCGCCAACATACGAGGGCACATGCAGCTGGCAGATGAAGAAATATCTCGATACCGGGCCGAAGGGACTGTCTGGTAAGTTGGGTGGGGTGTTCGTCTCTCAAAACTGGCCAGGAGGCGGAGGGGCAAGTTTCGCTGAAATGACCATCATCGCCGCCATGCTTGTCCACGGTATGCTGGTGTACTCGGGTGGTATATCTGTTGGCACACCATACCTGCACTTCGGAGCGGTGTCGAGGAAAGCCCCCCAGGAAGACCTCTATCGGGAGAGATGTATCAAGCTTGGAGAGAATATCGCCAGCAAGGCCACAGAATTATTCGGAAACAAATAGCGCAGACGTGTCTGCTCAAGAATACCCCTATGTCGAACTCTACTATGTTTCAGAAAATTAAGAATCATTTAGAGAGCAATTCAGTCCAATTTCGCCAAGTGCATCACGAACCAACCAGAACTTCCGCTGAGGCAGCAGAAGCGAGAGGCGAAGATATCAGTATTGGTGGCAAAGCGATTGTTCTCAAAGTTGATGGTTCCTTCAAGCTTTTTGTGTTGAGTGCATCTCGGAAATTGGATTCTTCAAAGATCAAAGAGTATTTTCAGGCAAAGAAACTCCGTTTTGCATCCCAGGAAGAACTTCTTGAAATTACCGGTCTGGTTCCGGGCTCTGTGCCTCCCTTCGGATTACCGATCACAAACCTCGAGTTATATGTTGATTTGTCCATCACCAAGAATGAACGAATAGCTTTCAATGCCGGATCTTTAACCGATTCTATCACGATGAAAGTTAAAGATTATATGAAGATTGCAGCTCCTATGGTATTTGATTTCTCGTTAGTTTCTCATTGATCTTGACTTTGCTCTTTTTCTACCGTCTAACATCGCGAATACCGGGAACGATAGCCAAAATGCCGAAACCACTTTGAAAGCAGATATATTTAAAAAATCAGATAATTCTATACCGATTAGGAGGGTGAAATGAAAATTACAGAAATAGAGATAGCGGACTTGCGTCCGGGGAAATTTGTAAGCCAAAAAGTAGCAGAGATTTCTGCTGCCGTTGGAACTGGCTTAGCTGTCAATGCTCTCTCCGGTGGGGTTGACTCTTCGGCTGTTACTATGTTAGGTCATAAGGCATTAGGCGATAGACTTAAGAGCTATTTCATTGATAATGGTTTGATGAGAGAAGGAGAGCCCCAAAGGATTCGTACGTTGTTTGAACAAATGGGGGTACCTATAGAAATAATCGATGCTAAGCAGAAATTCTTTACGGCACTAAAGGGGATAACAGATCCCGAAGCAAAAAGAGAAGCCATCACCCAAGCATTTTACCAAGATGTTTTTGGCAGCTTAGTAAAGGAAAGCGGGGCGAGACATCTCTTGCAAGGAACTAATTATACTGATGTAGAAGAGACGGTGGCAGGAATTAAAAGACAGCACAATATCTTAGAGCAGCTTGGAATTAATACTGAAGAGACATACGGGTATAAAGTCATCGAACCTTTGATCCAACTTAGAAAATCAGGGATAAGGAAGGTGGCAAAAGCCCTGGGATTGCCAGAGGAAATATATACCAGGCCGCCTTTTCCGGGACCTGCCTTGGCGGCAAGAGTCATAGGAGAACTCACGCCAGAGAGGGTGGAGACCGTGCGGGAAGCCACAACAGTTGTTGAGGAAGAACTATGCAGCATGAGTGCATTTCAGTATTTAGCGATTTTACACGAAGATAGAGTTACTGGAATAAGAAATGGAAAAAGGGATTATGGTTTGCAGATAGAGGTAAGATGCTGGAATAGCAAAGATGCAATAACTGGCTCACCGACCAGACTCCCCTATGAGACCTTAGACAAATTGGCACAGAGAATAACAACAGAAGTGCCTGGTGTGGTAAGTGTCACTTATAACATAACTAAGAAACCGCCTTCAACTATTGAGGCTATTTAGTATCTGTCCGAAGAGTCAGTTTTGAGGGAGATGTTATTGCGAGGAGTGAGGAACGACGAAGCAATCTTTGTATTTTCAAGAAATTGCTTCGCTCCTTTCAGTCGCTCGAAATGAGAGCTACAACAGCCTATTAACAAGCGCTAAGGACACCACAGAGATTTTCCTTTTTCGATAAGAAAGGGCTATCGCTTGAATAAGGAGACATACACAAATATCTCCGGAGTTATCTTGGCCGGAGGGCAAAGCAGCCGGATGGGATTTCCCAAGTATCTCTTGCCGGTAGACGGCAGGACAATCATCGAAAATACCATAGAAATCCTTGAGCCCTTCTTCGAGGAGCTCCTGTTAGTAACGGACAACAGAGAGCGTTTCCGATGGTTGGAGGGTATCATAGTAGTGGAGGACTTGGTCAGAGGCTGCGGCCCACTGGGGGGCATCTACACCGGCTTGAAGACGATGTCCAACCAGAAGGGATTCTTTGTTGCCTGCGATATGCCTTTTTTACATAATGGGCTGTTGGAAAGAGTGCTTACCATTGCCCAGAGAGACGATAACCTCTGTGTAGTTCCCCTGGCCAGGGACAGAATAGAGCCTCTGCATGCTGTCTATTCAAAGCGACTTCTGCCCCGCATACAGCGGGCATTGAGCCAGGGAAGGCTCTCGCTGAAGGAGCTGCTAAAGAATAATGGCTGCAGGTATCTGAAGGTAGAGAAAAGCGAAGTCGAGGCTTTTACTAACATCAACACACCGGAGGACCTAAAGGATTTGCCACGAAGACACCAAGGCACCAAAATAAATTAATAAGATTGGATTTCTTCGTGTCTTTGTGTCTTAGTGGCAAAAGTAATGACCACGCAGATTCCAACAAGGTGAAGTGAAAGAAAAATTATCGATAACAAGGATCTCGACTGACAAGCGGGAGACCATCCCGGACGATGTGCCCCAGGAGATATCCCTCACTGTCTATTACAACGGAGATCATCTGCTAACCCTGATGTGCAGCCCGGATAGTCTGAGGGAACTGGTGGTGGGGTTTCTCTATTCGTCCTGCCTTATCAACTCAGCAGAGGAAGTGAAGGAACTCCTGATAGATGACAAGAGCCTGAGCATATTCGTTAAGACGGAAAGTAGTGGAAACACAGGAGAAAAGATATATACCTCCGAGTGCGGGAAAGGGATAATGCTGTCCGATTTATCCGAGGAGATTCTTGGGGAAAGGATTGAAGCGGGATTAAAGGTGTCTGGTTCTCGAATATTCCAGATGCAGTCGGAATTGCAGAGGAAGTCGGTACTGTTTAAGGAAACCGGCGGCGTTCACGGTGCAGCCTTAGCAGATAGCACGGGGATTAAAGTATTTATGGCGGATATCGGGCGATACAACGCCATAGATAAGGTGATAGGAAAGGCTTTGCTCAGTGGTCTCAATCTGGAGGATTCAATTATGCTCACCTCAGGGCGCATCTCTTCGGAGATAGTGCTCAAGATTGCCCGTTGCGGCACACCCATCTTGGTTTCCAGGAGTGCGCCCACCAATCGGGCGGTTGAAATGGCTAAGCAGGTTAACCTAACTCTGATAGGTTTTGCCCGAGGCAGCCGAATGAACATCTACAGTGGAGAGGAGAGAATTTCATAGAGTGCCTACAGTCATTGCCATTGTTGGCCGCTCCGACAGCGGCAAGACTACCCTGATCACCAGATTGTTGCCCGAACTGAAGCGAAGGGGACTGCGAGTGGGGGTAGCCAAGCACTGCCCTCACGGTTTCGACTTAGACCGGCCAGGGAAAGACTCTTGGAATTTCACCGAAGCTGGTGCGGATGGGATTTTTCTCATCTCTCCGGAGCAAATAGGCCTGATTAGAAGGGTTGACCGATCTGTTCCGCTGCATTTGCTGTTGGAGAATTACTTCTCTGGTCTTGATCTGGTCATACTGGAAGGGTTGGGAGCGGAGAAAGGAATCAAGAAAGTGGAAATGGTGCGAAGAGGCATAAGCGAAGGGCTGGAATCGGCACCCGAAGAACTCGTCGCCTGTGTCACCGATATGGAACTGAAGGTCCCTTGCCCGGTCTTCAGACCCGATGAAATCGAGGCCGTCGCCTCCTTTCTGGAGGATTTGACCAAGAGAAATCATAATTGACCACCAAGATACGAAGACACACAGAAATGCAATATCACTTAATCTTCGTGTCTTGGTGGCTTCGTGGTTAAGCAGCCAAGGGAGAAATTTATGAAAAAGAGAGATTTTCTGGGGGTTATTTTGTTTGGTTCCTTGTGGGGATGCGCGGAGGCAGTCCTGGGTGGTATATTTTACGCCCACCAGGTGCCCTATGGTTCGGTTCTGTTGGGCCTTGTTGCCTTTGCCCTGCTCAGCTGGGCCCGGGTTCGCTATCCCCAAGCCGGTACTTCCACCCTGATGGGAACAGTGGCGATGCTTTACAAATTCGCCAATCAACCCTTCTTCGCCTGTCACCTGCTGGCCATATTCCTTATCGGGGTCTCCTATGATTTGGTGTTTTCGCTGAAGTTTAAGAGAAGCCTGCAAGCAGTGACTGCGACCTATTTGGGCCGTCTTCTTTTTGCCCTGACCATTACCTATGTCTTCCGTTATCACTACTGGGTGGAGGCTGGTTTCGCCAGGATCGCCCACTATGTGGGAGTGAGTGGCAGCCTGATGGCCCTGGCCAATCTGGTGGCTGTTCCTCTCTGGTACCAGTGGGCTGAAGGCAGAAAGGGTCGGGGAGTACTCTTGTTCAGACCAAGCTGGACAGCAGGTGCTATCGCCCTGCTCTGGACGGTAGCTCTGTTCATCCGGATATAAGCAGCATCTGAAACCGAAGAGGAAAAGCTGAATGAAATGTATGAACGGAGACCATTTAGACGAAGTAAAGGTAGAATTGAAGGTCAACGGTGTGGAGATCGAACTAAATCCTTTCGCCAGGCAGACAGTATACCATACGGTGACAGGTATGGTAAAGCCCTTGAAGGGCGTGGAAACGGTTAAGGATATTTCGCTGCAGATCTTCTCAAACGGCAAATGAAAACAGTCTACGCAAAGTCTCTGCAGATGGGTGGAAATAAAATAGCTATTTTTGCCTTGGCCTTACTATATTGTAGTTCTGTCCTGGCGGAAGAAAAAGGTTGGAAAGAGAATGAGCTGCAAATCTTTCCTCTGGGAGAAATAGTAGTCACCGCCCTGCGAGAGACACCACCCGCGGCCTCAGTCTATGAAGTAACAGCAACAGAGATAGCAGCAAAGAATGCTCAGACGGTCGCTGAAGCGTTGGCCTTTGTCCCCGGAGTATGGGTGACGGTGGGACAAAAGAACGAACCAGATGTTATGCTCAGAGGCTTCGAGCAGGGAAAAGTATTGGTTCTGCTGGATGGCATTCCCATTGCTAATCCTTACTATGGGTATGTTGACCTGGGCCAGATACCGGTGGAGAACATCGCTAAAATTAAAGTGGTCAAAGGCCCTGTCTCCCCACTTTACGGGACTGGTGCCCTGGGTGGGGTGATCAATATCATCACCAAACAGCCGGGAAAGAAGCCTCGTCTGGAACTTGGCAGCAGCTTCTCGAATGGGCATACTGGCCACTATACGATGAATTGTGGGGCAAGTACCGATGAATTCAGCCTTTGGTTTTCAGGAAGTCATAGAAAGTCGGATGGATTCCGCCTGAGCGAGGCGTTTAAGCCAGCAGCGAATGAAGATGGCGGGTTGCGGGAGAACAGCGATTACGAAAAGAACAGTCTCTCTTTAAAGTTAGCCTCAAGGCCGGATGAGAGACACAACACCGCCCTTTCCCTTCTCTACCTCGATAACCAGGCGGGTATTCCTCCCATCTCTGATGCCAGACCCAGGTATTGGCGATTTGCCGCCTGGAAGCGGTGGACTGTGGCTTTAGCCAATGAATCACGATTAACCGATGCCCTCTCGGTCAAGGGACGGGCCTTCTATGATAAGTACGATAATATCCTTGAATCCTACTCCGACGCCACCTACAACACAGTGGACTGGACAAGCACTTACGATGACTACGCCCTGGGCAGCAGTCTCTACTTCCATTTCAGCCCTGGTAATGTTCATTCCCTTAGGGCAGGCATCAATCTCAAGAGAGATGTCCATAAGGAACAAAAAGATAAAGCTGAGCCTTGGAAAAGCTATGAAATAGGCACATATTCTCTTGGTATAGAGGACCAATTTAGACCGTGGAAAAGAGTTTTTGCGCTGACAGGG
>JAUWEO010000147.1 GCA_030608245.1 Candidatus Latescibacterota bacterium | reverse complement strand
ACCTTTTCGGTAAAGGAAACCACCGACTCATGCGAGGCCAGGTCAAGAGAATAGGCGTAGGCTTCGTAACCTTGCTCCCGGTAGAATGAGGCCGTCTCCTCGCATTTCTCCAGATTTCTGGAGGCGATGATCACTTTAGCCTTGGCTTCACACAGTCCTTCCACTATGCAGCGGCCGTACAGGCCGCTGCCACCGGTGACTACAGCTACCCGTCCCTGGATATTCAACAGTTCTTTCACGTGCATCTTCTCTCCTCCTTTTCTAAGAAAATCAATGCCTCATCCAGTCTTTTTTGAGGTACAGAGGGTTTATGGCTGTTAATCAATTCCTGGGCTTTTTCATGCAGATTTTCTATAGCTCTCTTGTTGCTTCTCTCTCCATAAGCATCAACAACAAGATTTGAGGGTAAGAAGTGTTCTGAAGTTCGAAGCAATTTCAGGGTGCAATCATCCATTAAGAAGTTTCCTCCAGGACCGATCTTTATTATTGACTCCAAGGCAAGTTTTTCATCACTGCAATCGATCCCTTTGGCATACCACTCCATCATTTCTATCAGATCGTAATGGAATATTATCTGTTCTGCACTGACTCCACAGGCGTTGGACAAAGAGCCCAAGCCACTTAAAAGATGATTACGCATGAAGAAATGGAAGACAGCACAAATAGCTGATTCTGCACCATTCTGAAGATCATAATTGGAACAGAGGGTAGAAAACACACCGAAAGAAGCGGACAACTCAAATTCCTCTGCCATTTCTAACCCAGCAAGGTGGAGAATATCCTTTACCGGTCCACCATAAAGATCGTTACCCGTTCTCATATCTAAGGAAGAACCTCCAATACCTACCTGAACCGGTATTCCTTCTTCCAATATTTGGCTGACAACTATCTGAGCCAAAAGTTCAGCCCAACTCTGCACAAGAGTGCCAGCTAATGGATAAGGCGCAGTTGCCCCTGCAATAGGACAGGGTCCACAACGCAAAAGAACACCACGCTGGATGAAAAATCGCATCATCTCTAATGCTTTGCGGTCAAGAGTTAAAGGACTGATGGAGGCTACATATCCACTTAGGATAGGTTTGTGCTTTAGATCCCCTCCGGCCATTATCTCGGCTACTTCAACCCAGCGGCGGGCGGAATCCATCGAGGCAGGCGCACATGAATACGAAGTAGTTGTATTGGAGATAAAGGCTTTCAGGGTTTCAATATCGGAAAGGACGCCAGATGCATCACTGCACTCTTGATCCATCTTGTAGATGGAGTTTATCCCAGGCAAGGCATCGCCCAGCCGAGCATGCCGCGCCACATCATTCACCAGCGGTTTCCGTAAGCCTTTTTCATAGTCAAGCACAAAAGGATCAATGGTAAGAGAACCGTAGTAGCGATTTGTACCGTAGAGATATAATGGCTTACCGGAGACCGTATGGATAACCGGCTTTCGTCCCACAGTCTGAAGAGATTCTTCCACTAATTCCGGAGGGAAAGAGACCATCTGCGAAACTTCCTCCACCTTGGCCCCTCGTTTTGCCAATTCTTTCAGTGTGAGAGAATCTTCTATCTTAAAGTCGCCCTTTTCCAAAACATAGAGCGCTCCCTTATATATTCTTTTCTTATCTTCTCCAGAGAGAACCGGAATCTTGAATCCTTCCATAATAGTTTTCCCCCTATATTTCCTCAAGAAGTACTTCTCTGCTACCCTCTCTCAGGGAAATCGCCCCGGCGATAATCACCTTAGAAAACTCTATGGTCTCCTGGTGGGGAATGGGCGACTTGCCGGTCTTGATCAGTTCCACAAACCGGAGCAAGGTGGTTTTGAAACTGTAAAAGGCATCCTCTGAGGCTACTGTGGCGGTTTTGCGCGTCCCAACGATGGTGACCTGGATGGGAATCTTTGCGTAGTAATAGGCGTTAAGGATCACCTTGCGGTCATCGGGATATTTCAGAATCACGGTTTCTTTGCCCGGCACTCCGATATTCTGAACCGAGCTAATCCCTCTTCCGGTGATCACCGCTGCGGCTTCCAGGGCGTGAATCCCATACGTTGCCCAGCTTTTGGGGGTGTAGGCAATCACCAGTGGGATTTCCCCAAATTCGGCTATCTTCTTCTTTACCTCGTTTAGCTTTTTGGAATACCTCATACTGGAGCAGGAGATAAAGGGTTTTCCCTGCTGATAATATTTAACGAACTCCTTGAGGTGTTCGGGATTATCCGTTAAGGGTTTGTCTATGAACAGGGGAATCCCCTCTTTTAAGAAAGGTTTTGCTATCTCCAGGTGCTTTTCACCCACATCTATGCCGATTATGGCAGCGTCCACCTTGCCGATCACGTCCGTCATTCTGTCCGCCACATTTTCGATCAGGCTGGCGGTGGCGATACGCCGGGCCTCTTCCTTGTCCTCTGCCCAGATGTGGGTAACTCGTGCCCCTTCGATCTGAAGCGTCTTCTTGTCCTGTTTGCCCAGGTATTCCGGGATTACCGGAAACGAACACTGGGCCATCAATTTCTCGTCGTAGCCATTGAATATAGCACTCCAGGAATATGGATGTCCATTTCCCTCGCTTCTGCCCAACATGGCAATCTTGATCATAAAAATCCACCTCCTCTGGTGACTAATGGTCTGCTGCGTCATTGTGCAAATTGTCAGTTACGCCAGAGCCCTTTAGAATGTTATCCCTTACCGTTATGTGAGAACATGTGCTGGCTATGTTCAAACCATATTTGGGCTTTCTGCTTCGCTCGCCCTTGAAACATATATTGCCCCGCAGCAGAATGTCGGATGATTCTTTAATGAATATGTTATCATAGGTGTTATGAGTTCTCTGTGAGCTGCCAATGATCGAATTATTCGATACAATGATTCTATTCGAGGCGGAATACGTTGCTTCTTCTCTGATAAGCTCACCGTCAGGGCAACACTTTCCTCCGCCTCTCACCGGTTTTTCGGGCCATTTTTCTTCGGTTACGGGAATATCATAAGCCTTATCGGTGATGAAAATACCGTGCTCGCTGTTGTGTGAAATACTATTTCCCTGGATGATCACATATTTCCCGCCGCAAACCATTATCCCGTTGCGTTTGTTCTCAGCGACATTGTTCCCTACGATGGTAGTGCTACCACGTTTCTCAACAACAGGGAATGCTAAGGTGATGCCCGCTCCATTCCTGAATATCGAATTGCCAGTGATCGTATTTTCATCTCTCACGCAAGCGATGATAGCGCAATCCCCGCAGCCGGTAATGTAATTATTACTGGCTACGGATTTTGAGGCCCCTTCCATACGTATCCCACTCCGCAACGCATTTTTCAGAATATTGTTCGTGACCACCCAGCCATTGCCCGCCAGCGGATGCAGGTTAATACAGTCACCGTATCCCCAAACACTCGTAGTGGAAACATAATTCGCGGTCTTTCCCGTACCGTCTATGTAGTTCCCACTGATGAGTCCCGGACCGGATACGCTGACAAGAACGATTCCTTTGTCGCCGATGTCGGTTATTTTATTATTCACAAAGCGTTGATTTGAGCCGCCACCTTCTACAAGTATTCCCCCTCCTTGCGTGTTTCTGATATAGCAGTCCTCTACAACAGTGCTTTCTGCGCCATCGTGAACGTAGATTCCAGATTCGCTTTCAACCATCACCGTCCCTTGAGAGTAAGAATAGGAAGCAGGATATGCGGCTCGTTTCGCTCGGTTACCATCGATAGCGAGGTTTTTTGTGACAACATCATCCTCCGTTATATCGATAACCGGGAAGAATGCCCAGACCCTGGTTTTAGTTTCCACACTGAATGTTTCCGGTAATTTTCCATCAAGCGCAAGCGTATTTCCGCTGATGGACTGAATCCTCATTGTGATCCGAAAATCAGAACTGATGATGGTAATAGGCATACCTGCTCGGAATCCGGAGGCATCGGCTACTTCGAGGTCTACCTGTCCACTATGCGCATCAGTCGCCAGAGGACTGTTGGGGGCATCGGTCAGACGCAGCATGGAATGTTCACCTCTTCCGATCAGTCTGCACCTTTTCGCAAGCTTGATGGACATAGATATATGGAACGTGCCCTCAAGCAACTCAACCGTGCCGCCGTCGGAAGGCAGCGCATCCATCGCTTCCTGAATCTTGGTCTGGTCGTCAATTCCATCGCAGATTATATCAGCCTTATCCTTGTGGGATGAATCAAAAGCGCCAACGACTATGTGCCGTGTGGACATTTGGATTCTCCTTCTGTGGCTTTAGTCCCTAAGAATCTTGCTTCAAAGTCGGAACTTCAGCAGTCGGGCAAGGGATTGCCCTCCTACACCAGCGTGTAGTAGGCAAATCCTTTCGTCGATTAGTTCACAACCTCGAGAAAACACTCGTTCCCTCACCGGCGCAAGGCACCCCGTAAATATCGGCAATAGTGGCCGGAATGTCAATAATATCCGCTTCAACCGGTGCGGAGAGGTGGTCAATAATCTCACCCTTCTCAATCTGGCGCCCTCTCAGTGCGGGAGGGAGTGCGCCGCCGCTGATCGCCATAAAAATACGGCGGCAACCGCCTGAGTAAATCTTTGAGGTTTTTTCCTTCTCGTAATCCCAGACAAAGCAATCGTGAGGGAACATGTGATTGGCGCAGAAATCCCTTCCCATCTCCTGAGCGTCCGGCACCGTGCAATTGAGATGATACCCATGATCGGAAAAAAGGATGAGATACGTCTCTTCCCAGAAGTCCTCCGCTTTCAGGAATTGAACCAGATCCCCCACGTTTTTATCTACGTAGTCCGTGAGGTGGTGGTGCTTGTCGTCAAAAGGATGGGTGGGATTTTCTACGAACGCCGGAGCGGTTGTATTATCGTGATCCACCCAGTGCATATAAATCATCCCCCAATCTCTGTTTTGCCGCATCCACGGAATCACATGTTGATGGAGTAAATCGCGATCACTCAAACACTCGCTCCTCTTTTCCTCCGCGCGTCTTCTGCACTCCA
>JAUWEO010000009.1 GCA_030608245.1 Candidatus Latescibacterota bacterium | reverse complement strand
ACCTTTTGTAACGATTTTCCGGGTTAGAGGGTTGATTTATGGGGTAATCCTTCCAGATCTGTTAACAGAAAGGTTCCCTGCCCGTGTTTGAAGACAGACCAGAGCTGATAGAATCCCAAAAGGAGGTGCCAGTAGAATTTCCCAAACAAGTGGAAGAGGCAACTACAGAGCCAGTAGATCTGGAGGTGAGTCTGGAGAATATACGAGACCGCTGGCCCCAAATAGTTGAGACAGTTAAACAGAAAAAGATGAGCCTGGGGTCGCTTCTCTCTCACGCAGTGCCTGCTGAACTGTCCGGAAACATCCTTCAGCTCTCTTTCAAAAAGGAAGAAAATTTCTCTGCTAAGAAGGTAGAGAAAAACGCCAACATAGTCGAGAAAGCCGTAGAGGAGATGTTCACTACTCCACTGAAGATCAAGTGCGCAATCGTCAACTCCGAGGAGAAAGCAGGCTCAGCGAAAACCCCCTTAGAAGAGCTTTACCAAAAGGAGCCACTGCTTCGCAGCGTGGTGGAGATATTCGATGGAGAGTTGATAGGCTCTCCGGACAATTAGTGCTGAAAATCGAAGCGAAGAACAAGTGAGACAAATCGAAAACAAGGAGGACAATCTAATGGCAAAAGGATTTGCAGCGGTGATGAAACAAGCGCAGGCATTGCAGGGAAAACTCTCTAAGTTACAGGAAGACTTAGAGTTAGAAAGAGTCGAAGGTAGTGCCGGTGGAGGTATGGTCACTGTGGTTGCCAATGGTAAACAGGATATTCTGGAAGTGAAAATTGACCCTGAGGTGGTAAATCCCGAAGATGTTGAGATGTTAGAGGATTTGATTGTTGCTGCCGTGAACCAGGCTCGCCAGCGGGCTCAAGAATTGGCCGAAGAAGAGATGCAAAAAGTAACCGGGGGCCTTGTCCCGCAACTTCTGGGTGACATGAAAATACCTGGTTTGACTTAACTAATAAGGATAGGGAGAAATAGCTGATGCATTCCAGTGTAGATCCTATTGAGAAACTGACCGCGGCATTTGAGAAATTGCCTTCCATTGGAACAAGAACCGCCCAAAGATTAACCTTCTATCTGATGAAGGCCGATAAGCAAGAAGCACTCTCTCTGGCAGAGGCAATTACTGAACTAAAGGAGAAAACCCGCTACTGTTCGATCTGTTTCAATTTGACCGAAGCCGACCCCTGCGATATTTGCTCCGATTCCAGCAGAGAGCGCTCGATTATATGTGTGATAGAGGAACCAAAAGATGTCCTGGCGCTGGAGAAAACAGGCCAGTACAGAGGGCTCTATCATGTGCTGGGTGGAGTCCTATCCCCGCTGGACGGCATCGGCCCAGATAATCTGAAGATCAGGGAACTTCAGGAGCGGGTAAAAAATGGCATCGAGGAAGTGATTCTGGCCACCTCTGCTACTGCAGAGGGAGAAACCACTTCTGCCTATCTGGCAAGATTGCTTCACCCCTACTCAGTGAATATCTCCCGAATTGCCCGGGGGTTGCCTGTAGGGGGAGATTTGGAAATCGCCAGCAAGGAGACTTTGATTCGAGCTTTGGAAGAACGGAGGAGGGTGGAATAATTCCTGAACGTTTTCGTGGGCAAGCTCTCGAAATTTGTGTCAAGTTCTTGCGCTAAAAAACAAACTCTGCTACTATGAAATTCGAAGTACAAAATTCGAAATAAACATCAAAATCCAAAGACTCAAAATTCGAAACAGCCCAAAATTGAGCCCCGTAGGGACAGAACATTGTTCTGTCCCTACTCGTCGGTTTGAGGCGAAGCTTCGTTAGCATACAAGGAGGTTCTATGTCTGAAATGATCGAAGTCCGATGGCACGGCAGAGGAGGACAGGGGGCAAAGACCGCTGCCTATCTTCTCGCCGAATCGGCAATGCAAGAGGGTAAATATATTCAGGCTTTCCCGGAATACGGTCCAGAGAGGATGGGGGCACCTATAATGGCGTTCACCCGCATAAGTGACAGCCCAATCAGAATCCACTGCCATGTGAAAGCCCCCCAGGTAGTGGCAGTATTAGACCCCACCTTGCTGGAAACTGTGGATATTTTAGATGGCGTTCCTGAAGACGGCACCGTGGTAGTAAACACAAACGAGTCCCCGAATTCATTGCGCAGAACCTTGAACATA
This sequence comes from Candidatus Latescibacterota bacterium, assembly GCA_030608245.1. GTDB lineage: Bacteria > Latescibacterota > MVCY01 > MVCY01 > MVCY01 > MVCY01. Next base: position 17,409 of record JAUWEO010000009.1, on the reverse strand, counting down.
TCGGGCAGACGACTGTTCACCCTGCCAGCCACTCAGGTCGCCCTGGAGATTATCGGCAGACCTATCCCCAATACCCCAATGATGGGCGCTATGATCAAAGCGACTGGGCTTTTAGACATAGAGGCAGTTATCGCCAACACCCGTAAGAGTTTCGAGAAAAAGTTCAACGCCCAGGTGGTAGAGAAGAATATCCAGGCTATCCGACGGGCTTACGAGGAGGTGAAATCAGAGTGAAAATCACACCCGAGACCGGATGGAAAGAGCTGCCCCAGGGGGGAGTAATACCGGAAGCAGGTAACGCTGAGCAATACATAACTGGCAGTTGGCGAACCTTCCGTCCCATCAGGGATGAGGAGAAATGCACCAATTGCCTGCTGTGCTGGATCCACTGCCCCGATTCCTCCATTATAGTTGAAGATGCTAAGGTTGTAGGTATAGATTACGACCATTGTAAAGGCTGTGGCATCTGTGCCGAAATTTGTCCACCTAAGATTAAAGCAATAACAATGGTAGCAGAAAAAAGGGATTGATTTGGACGGATTGAATTTGCATTGATCTAAACAGATTAAAGGATTGATTCTCCCGCAAAAAGTGGTAAAGTTGTCATTCCGAACGAAGTGAGGAATCTGATGTGTTGATGAGTTACAATAGCTTATCAGATGTTTCGGCAAGCTCAACATGACAAAAGGAGAATTTTTGCGAGTTAATCAGGATTCTATCTATTGAATCTGTCTAAATCAATGCTCACCTTGATTCAAAAAGGAGCAAATTGATGGGAAATCTGATTTCAATGGAGGGGAACCAGGCAGCAGCAGAGGCGATGCGCCAGATAAATCCCGATGCAATGGCTGCCTACCCAATAACCCCTCAGACCGAAGTCGTTCAAACATTTGCGCAATTTGTAGCCGATGGCCGGGTGGATACTGAATTCGTCACAGTGGAGAGCGAGCACTCGGCAATGAGTGCCTGTGTGGCAGCAGCGGCATCGGGCACGCGGGTGATGACCGCCACCTCCGCCAACGGTATGGCTCTGATGTGGGAGATCCTCTACATCGCTGCCTCCACACGACTGCCAATTGTTATGGCCCTGGTGAACAGAGCCCTTTCCGCCAACATTAACATCCATTGCGACCACTCTGACTCGATGGGTGCCAGGGATACGGGATGGATTCAACTTTTCTGTGAAAATGGTCAGGAGGCCTATGACAGCCTCATTCAAGCGGTTCGTATCGCTGAACATCCCCAGGTCAGGCTGCCGGTTATGGTCTGTTATGATGGCTTCATCATCAGCCACGCAGTGGAGTGTTTGGAATTACTGAAAGACAACGAAGTTCAGAAGTTTATAGGAGAATTCAAGTCGGTGAACTCTTTGCTGGACATCTCTCATCCCTATACTTTTGGACCTTTAGACCTTTATGATTTCTACTTTGAGCATAAACGCCAGCAGATAGAAGCTTATGGGCCAGCCAAGCAGACCGTAATAGAAGTTGGCAAGCAGTTCGGTTCTCTATCGGGAAGGGAGTACGGATTGTTTGAAGCTTACCATCTCCAGGACGCTCGGCTGGCAATAGTCCTGATGGGCTCTGCCGCTGGGACAGCGAAAGAGGCCGTAGACCGGCTTAGGGCCAATGGTTTACCCATAGGGGTCTTGAAGCTACGAGCCTTCAGACCCTTCCCCTCCGAAGAGTTAACCCAGCTTCTAAGTAGATTTGAGGCGGTCGCCGTGCTGGACAGGGCGGTCTCCTTTGGTGCAGCCGCCGGACCGCTGTTCACGGAGATAAGCTCGGCCCTGTTCGCCAGCAACCATCGCCCCCTCTTACTCAACTACATCTACGGCCTGGGGGGAAGAGATATAGATATAGAAGATATCCAGGAAGTCGGGAAGAAGCTCCAGAAAACGGCAGAAAGTGGAAAAGTGGAACAACCTTTTGATTACATTGGTGTTAGAAAATAGGAGGAGTTGATGGCCAGTCTAAAACAACTTTCGAGCAAGAAAGAGCTGCTGACCGGAGGGCACCGGCTGTGTGCCGGGTGTGGGGCCTCGATAATTGTGCGGCAAGTGCTTCTGGCAGCTGATACACCGGTAGTGATAGCAGCCTCCACTGGATGCCTGGAGGTGGCGACCACTATCTTTCCTTACACTGCCTGGCGTTGTTCTTTTATTCACTGCGCCTTTGAAAATGCCGCCTCCACACTCAGTGGGGTGGAAACAGCCTACCGGGCGCTGAAGAAAAAAGGGGAGACCGACCAAGATATGCGATTCATCGCCTTCTCAGGCGATGGAGGTACTTATGATATAGGAATTCAGGCCCTTTCCGGTGCCTGCGAACGGGGCCACCGGATGCTTTATGTCTGCTATGATAACCAGGCCTATATGAACACGGGAATTCAGCGCTCCAGTGCCACCCCGCTGGGGGCGGCGACCACTACCTCTCCTGCGGGCAAAGTGCTCCCTGGCAAGACTCAGAACAGAAAGGATTTGACCGAAATAATAGCCGCTCACCATATCCCCTATGTGGCTCAGGCCTCACCCAGCCGCTGGAACGACTTGGTGAGCAAGGCCCAGAGGGCGCTCCAGGCTGAAGGACCCTCCTTTATGAATGTCCTCTCTCCCTGCCCTCGTGGCTGGCGACACCCTCCAAATGAGAGCATTAAGATCGCCCAATTAGCTGTAGACACTTGTATCTGGCCGCTCTACGAGGTTGCGGAAGACAAATGGAGACTCACTTACCGGCCAAAGCAGAAACCGCCAGTCGAGGAGTGGCTTAAGACCCAAGGGAGATTTGCCCATCTGTTCAAAGGCAACAATCAACAGGTGATTGAACAACTGCAAGCCGAAGTGGACCGCCGCTGGGAAGAGTTGTTAGAGAAAACCTCTTGAAAACACAGCGTACTACGCAACTTCTTTTTGGTAACCTCCCGCAGGTTCGGAACCTGCGGGAGGTTCTGGGCGGGAGGTTCCTGGAGGTTGAATTGTTAAACAAGAGTTCCTGAGACACTATTATGAAGACCCTGATAACCGTGCCCAACATATTGACCTTCTCCCGTATTGCTTTGACCGTGCTTTTCTTGAAGCTATTCTTTACTGAAGGGCTGTATTGTCAATATCTTGCCTTGGTGGTTTTTGGACTAGCTTCGCTGACGGACAAGTACGACGGAAAATTTGCCAGAAGGGCAGGCTTATCTACCGGTCTTGGGCGATTCTTAGACCCTCTGGCCGACAAAATCCTCACCTTTTCAGTTCTTGTCTCTCTGGTTATCAAAGGCTTGGTTGCCGCTTGGATGGTAGGGGTCATCCTGGTGCGAGAGATAGTCATCACTGGTATGCGTGTGCGGGGCCTGCGTAGTGGCCGGCAGATGGCAACTTCAAAGCTGGCCAAGTGGAAAACAGCAATTCAGTTGGCTGTCATCTTCACTATTCTGGTGTTTCTCAACCTCCAAAAGACTCTTATCCGATGGAGAATATACTCCCCCCTGTTGGATGATGATTTTTCTCACTATTTTCTCAACGGAGCAACGGCAGCAATGATGGTCTTAGCGCTCATCTCAGCTGCGCCCTATCTCCTGGGTCGCACTAAGTAATGCCATGGTGATTTGGGGCATATTATCGAACCTTAATCTTTTTCACCATTTGCTCAAATTGGCTGATCTGCTGCTTTGAGGTAAGTACCCCTATTTCTATCTCATATCGTCGTGTCTCACCCGGCTCTAAAAACCCCAGCTCCCCGCTCTCCCTTGCCTTGGCCCTGCCTTCTACCCTGCAGTTAGCGGGCTCGATTCCTACCACATAACAGCCCTCCCCATTCATCTTCCATTCTACCAACACGGGTAATTGCTGCTTTTTGTATTTGAGGTAAAAACCAATCCCCTCTCCGTTTCCAAAGCTCTTGTTGACTAAGGCGACATAGGTATAACCTTGTTGGTCAGTCTTTAGATCAAGGTAGTAAACACGCTCTTTGAAATCCGGAGTAGGAGGAAGAAAAAGGTTATATCCTTCCATCTCTACCTTAGCCTCTTCGTTTCGGGGTTGAAACGAGCCCACCGGACAGATAAGTTCTGAGCCCTCGGTTACTACTGGAAATCCGCCGTTTATGTGATAGAGAATCATATGGGGTGTTCGTTTAAAGCCTAAATTCTCCACTGTGTCTTCAACCTTCAGTTTGCTTTCCCCCAGCCGGGCGGATATCTTTCGGGTAAGACAGATGTTTTCCCCAAAGACCGTGGCCTCTTTTATCTTCCCTTGAGTCCACATTATGTAGTTATCTTCTTCCCAGCTTCCGTCGGCTAAGACATTTTGAGCAGGGAGGTTAGAGATTCTGCCGTGTAATCCCAACGGTTCTCCCTGATCTGTGCAGGGCTCACCCAGATAGGTCAATCCACAGGTGGTAAGCAGGCCAGCGAAGAAGCTTCTGAGCCACCCCAGTCCCTGTGGTTCAAAGAAAGCGGGCGAGACCTCTCCAGTACAAGAACGCCAGCACAGAGGTGTCCCTCGGTACTCAGCAGAACTTATCTCCATTCCTCTGCCAGGCAAAACAGTGAAATTCAACCCACTGCCAGTCCGAAAGTCCACCGCTTCTGTTCCTGCTGCCTTCCCTTCCCCCAGCCAGTATCTCTTCACTCCTCCTACCTGGGAGATGTCACCGATGTGACGCAGCATTTCCCTCTTGGTAAAGACTTCCCCATATAGTTTAGGCATTTTTGAAGAGCGGAGAATCACCTCCTCTTTGTATTCTGTCCTCTCACTTTTTTCTTCTGGTAGCGAAGTTTATCCTCAACGCTTCAGTCTTCTTCAATTCCTCCATAATGTCCGAAACAATCCCGTAGGCTACATTCCTGTCGCACTTCAGAGAGACGATAATTCTGGGATTCTTGGAGAGTTTCCGGTAGATAACGGAACGTACTTGCGGCATATTCACTATCATATCATCAATGCATATCCTTCCCCCTGCTGTTGCCCAGATATAGGTGATGTTCCTTTTGGTCTCAATCCGCTCTATCTTCTTGGCTGAGGGCAGTTCCACTGCCAGTCCCCGATATCGGATAAAGACCGTGGAGACCATAAAGAAGACCAGCAGCAGAAAAACTATATCTGATAATGAACTGGTGGGAATAACCGCCTCTACGCTCACTTTTCGTTTGAATCTCATCTTTACTACTCCGGTGACGCAATGGATATACGCTTGGCACCAGCCAGTTTTACCTGGTCCAGTACATCGATGAAGACCTCATATTGGGTTTCCCGGTCAGCTTTCAGAGAGACGATAAGCCTGGGGTTTTCTGCTAACCTGGTTTTTACTTCCTCTCTGAGTTGGGCTATGGGGATAATTTCCCCCTCGCACATAATCTCCCCTAAAGCGTTAACCCAGATATGGCATATGTTCTTCTTCTGCACTTCTATAGCTTGACCTAATGCAGGTAGGGTCAGGCCAATTCCTTTGTCCATATGCATAGTAGTGGTGACCAGGAAAAAAATAATCAGAAGAAAGGCTATGTCAGGCAGTGAAGCCGTGGGAATTACAGGCCTGGCTATTTTTTTGCTTCTGGGGATCATTTCTTGCTCTCTCCCATTTGACCCTGTTCAGTATATCCCATATCCACTAAGGTATCAACGAGGGCGATGGAGCTCTCTTCCATATCGATCACTATTTTGTCGATTCTGGAGGCAAAGAAATTGTAGAATGCCTGAATCAGAATAGCGACAGCCAGTCCGGCGGCGGTGGTGATAAGGGCTTCAGAGATACCTCCAGCGACTATGCTGGGCTCTACATCGCCTCTGCGGGCAATAGCGGAGAAAGCTCTGATCATCCCGCTAACCGTTCCCAGAAAGCCCAAAAGGGGAGCAATGCTGATGATGGTGGAAAGCCAGATCATGCCCTTCTCCAAGAAGGCCATCTCTATAGAACCTCCATCCTCAATGGCCTTTTCCATTCGCTCTAACCCATGCTCGGCCTTCAGCAAGGCAGCGTGAAATATTGAGGCCACAGACCCCCTGGTGTTAGCACAGACCTCGATAGCACCCACAACCCCTGATTCTTCCAGGGATTGCTGAACCTTAATGAAGAACTTCTTGGCGTTAATCGAGGCCCGGGTTAAACTCCAGAAACGCTCAAAAACAAAGGCTATTCCTATTGCTAAACATACCAACAAGGGCCACATAAAGGGCCCTCCCTTGTTGAACAGCTCGACCATTGCTTCATCTCCTCTTTGGTATGGTTGATGATTTCTGGCCCCTCAGTAAGTGCAGAGAAATTATGCATTCTCTGCGTGAAAAGACTCTTTACTAACAAGCCAGTTGCCAAGTGATAAAACAGACGGCTGCAGAATAGTTCTAAAAATACACTATCTATTCAGCCCTGTCAATACATTTCTGAAAGTGCTCTCTTTGAAACCAATTGTTATGGTTTCAGCGCTGGTATGGAGAAATCTATGAAGTTGATTGAGATAACCGCACAGTGGATTCAGGCGCTGATAGCTCAACAAGCGAACAAAAATAGCGAGACAAGCTCCTTAGTTTCTTTTGCATAGATGATTCATCCGTAAAAAGTGGTAAAGTTGTCATTCCGAACGAAGTGAGGAATCTGGTGTGTTGATGAGTTACAATAGCTTATCAGATGTTTCGGCAAGCTCAACATGATAAAAGGAGACTTTTTACGAGTCAATCATAGATGGCTCCGCATAAAAATCCCTTTACAGCCGATGGCTTTTATTGTATATTGCCAGGGAGGAGGTAGCTATGTTCAGGAGGGTAAAGGAAGACATCCAAACTGTCTTCAATAGGGACCCGGCAGCCAAAAGTGTCTTGGAGGTGATCCTGTGCTATCCAGGGATTCATGCTATATGGCTGCATCGGGTAGCACACTGGTTTTATAAGCGGAACAGGTATCTGGCCGCCCGGCTCATCTCCCATATCAGCAGATGGCTCACCGGGGTTGAGATTCACCCCGGGGTGAAGATAGGCAGGAGGTTCTTCATCGATCACGGAATGGGAGTGGTAGTTGGGGAAACTGCAGAGATCGGTGATGATTGCCTTGTTTACCAAGGGGTAGTGTTGGGAGGCACCTCCCTGAAAAAGGAGAAACGGCACCCTACTCTGGGCAACAATGTGGTGGTGGGCACAGGGGCTACTATCCTGGGGGCAATAAGGATCGGCTCAAGGGCAAAGATAGGCTCAGGCTCTGTGGTGATCCGAGATGTGCCCGAAGGAGCCACTGTGGTGGGCATCCCCGGCAGAATAGTAGAAGAACATCGAAAACCAGTGATCGACCTGGAACACGGCAAGCTCCCTGATCCAGTGGCCGAAGCCGTTCGCTTGGTGCTGAAAAAAGAGGAAGAGATCGAAAAAAGAGTGCGAGAATTGGAAAACTTGGAGGGAATAACCTCTCGTATAGACGAATACATAGAAAAAAAGAAAAAGGAGATCGAGAAAGAATTCTGGGAAAGCAACCAGAGTAACAATTCAAAGGCAAAACCTTGACCGTCCCTTCTGCCAATCCATCACCTCGGTATGATTTGTTATCGGCTTTCTTATGAGGCATCTCCACTCTGTGAAGGAGGTAAAAATACAGCGAATTTTTCTTTAGGTCAAGAAAAAACTTGACAACTGGTGAGCCGTTTTGTATCTTTCAGAGAATTTCCTTTCCTTTTGTTCTGCTGTTCAATTTCCTTCCAATTGCTTCTCTTTAGTTTCTCAACGAACAAAGTAAGAGTAGCTCAATGTAAACCTGTAATTTGAGGAGAAGGTCCTTATGGATATTGTCAAACTTAAGACAATGAACATAATTGAATTAGGTAAACTGGCCCAAGAACTTAAGATTCCTGAATATGGTAGTCTGAGAAAACAAGACCTTATATTCAAGATTCTGGAGGCACAAACGAAAGAAGGAGGTCCGCTGTTCGGAGAAGGAGTTTTGGAGATACTGGACGATGGCTATGGGTTCCTTCGCTCCACTGCTTATAACTACCTTCCCAGTCCAGACGATATCTACATTTCCCACTCCCAGATCAAGAAATTCGACTTACGGACGGGAGATACCGTTTACGGACAAGTACGCCCTCCTAAGGAGAATGAGAGTTATTTCGCCCTCCTAAAAGTGGAGGCGGTGAATTTTGAAGATCCGGAACTGGGCAAACAGAGAATCCTTTTCGACAATCTCACCCCCCTACATCCCCATGAGAGGATAAAGCTGGAGGCAGATCCAACGAAATTCTCCACCCGAATCATAGATCTTCTGGCACCTATCGGAAAAGGGCAACGGGGACTTGTCGTTTCCCCTCCCTTTGCCGGCAAAACGATGTTGCTGCAAGAGACAGCCAACAGTATTACCAAAAATCACTCTGAGACAAAACTGATCGTTCTCTTAATTGACGAACGCCCGGAAGAGGTAACAGAGATGGAACGCTCGGTCAAGGCAGAGGTGATAAGTTCCACCTTTGACGAACCGCCAGAGAGACATGTACAGATCTCTAAAATGGTGTTGGAAAAGGCCAAGAGATTGGTGGAATACAAGCACGATGTGGTTATCCTGTTGGACAGCATTACCCGGCTGGCCCGGGCATACAACTCCATTATCCCTCACAGCGGAAGGGTTCTCTCCGGTGGAGTGGATGCCAATGCTCTCCAATGGCCCAAGCGATTCTTCGGCGCCGCCAGAAAGATCGAAGAAGGGGGAAGTCTCACTATTATCGCCACCGCCCTCATTGAGACCGGAAGCCGCATGGATGAAGTCATTTTTGAGGAGTTCAAGGGAACAGGAAATATGGAAATACAACTGGATAGAAACCTGAGTAACCGACGCATTTTCCCTGCGATAGATGTGAACCGCTCCGGGACAAGAAAAGAGGAGCTGTTGCGTTCAGAAAAGGAGTTGCACAGAACCTGGCTGCTGAGAAAGGTGCTCAGCCAGATGCCGTCAGATGAGGCGATAGAATTTCTGCTAACTCGATTAAAAAGAACCAAAAGCAACGAAGAGTTTATCGAATCGATGGGCGAGAGCTCCTAATGGCAGTTGGTGATTGGTGAGATTCTGTCGAAAAATGGAATCTCGTAGGTTATCTGCCCGCAATCAACCGAATTTGAATCAGAGCTTAGAGGCGTGAACCAGTCTCAATGTAGAGACGACCCGCCGGGTCGTCTCTACGATATATCCTCTTTGTCATTCAATAGCCCACTTTTCGAGAGAATCTGGTGATTGGTGCCCATGCCGACAGGGCCGGCACCACGAAGGATGAAAACAGCGTCCAGAACCTCCCGCAGGTTTGGAACCTGCGGGAGGTTGGTCGAATCAACATTGCAGAGCAAAGGGATGCAAATATGGGTGTCAAATTTGAAATATCAGAAAGAATCAACGCCTTGCCTCCCTATCTTTTCGCCGCTGTGGACAGCAAAAAACGGGAGATTGTCCGAAAGGGTGTGGATGTTATTGACCTGGGTGTGGGTGACCCAGTTGAGCCTACTCCGGCACACATTATTGATCGGTTATGTAAGACCGCCTACGACAGGGCCAATCACCGCTACCCCTCCTACAGCGGGATGATAGATTTCAAGCAGGCAATTGCCAGGTGGTATAAGAATAGAGCTGGAGTTGACCTGGATCCCAAGACCCAAGTGATGACCCTCATCGGTGCCAAAGAGGGTATTGCTCATATTCCATTTGCTTTCGTGAACCCGGGGGATACAGTCTTGGTACCCAGTCCTGCCTACCCGGTTTACAGAAACAGCACCATTCTGGCCGGAGGAGACCCTGTGGTCATGCCCCTGTTGGAAAAGAATGGGTTTCTACCCGATTTGGGGGCCATAGATTCCGATACGGCCCGAAAAACCAAGATGATGTTTATCGACTACCCCAACAATCCCACTGGTGCGGTTGCCAGTTTAGATTTTTTCCAACAGGTAGTAGAATTTGCCCAGGATTACAACATCGTCATCTGTCATGATGCGGCGTATTTGGAGCTGGGATTCGATGGCTACCGTGCCCCCAGTTTTCTCCAGGCCGAGGGGAGCTTGGAGATAGGAGTGGAGTTCTATTCGCTGTCTAAGACCTATAATATGACTGGCTGGAGGATAGGTGCTGCCGCCGGTAACACTGATGTCATTGCTGCCCTGGGGACAGTGAAGACCAACATAGACTCCGGGGCCTTTCAGGCAGTGCAATGGGCTGGCATCCAGGCTCTGGAAGGGCCACAACAATGCCTGGAAGACCAGAAAATCATCTACCAACAACGCCGGAATCTGCTGCTGGAAGGATTGCGCTCTATGGGACTTCAGGCAGACCCGCCCCAGGCAACCTGCTATCTGTGGTGCCCTGTGCCTAAAGGATTTACCTCTACCCAGTTCGCTGCCGAGCTCATCGAAAGAATTGGAGTGGTAGTCACACCTGGTGTCGGATTCGGCGAATATGGCGAAGGGTTCATAAGACTCTCCCTCACCGTGGAAACCGATCGGCTGAAGGAGGCAATCGGGAGGATGGAGACTATTGGATTCTGATTGGTTAACTGGTGACTGGTGAGTCAAGTTGGCCCATAACTAATGACCAATCACTAACGACTACTGGAAAAAAAAGATGCATTTCTTCCAATACCATAATGGCAGACTCTTCTGCGAGGAGACAGATATCGCTGCCATCGCCCAACGGGTAGGAACGCCCTTTTATCTTTATAGTCAACGCACCCTCTTGCGCCATTGTGAACACATCCATCGGGCCTTTGGCACTCTGGAGCACCTGACCTGTTATTCTGTTAAAGCCAATTCTAATCTGGCCTTACTCCACATTTTGGCCCAGGAAGGGATAGGAGCTGATGTTGTCTCGGGCGGAGAGCTGTTCCGGGCTCTCAAGGCAGGATTCCCCTCGGAGAAGATAGTCTATTCCGGTGTGGGCAAAACCGAACTAGAGATTGAATATGCCCTGAGGGAAGAGATTCTCCTGTTCAATGTAGAATCAGTTCCTGAGCTGGAGACCATTGACCGTATTGCCGGACAGATGGGCCAAGTCGCACCGGTGGCGCTGAGGATAAACCCGGATATCGATCCTCACACCCACCCTTACATCGCTACCGGTCTGCAGGAGAATAAATTCGGCATACCCTATTCCCAAGCTCGAGAGAGTTTCAAAATCGCCTCCGAAATGAAGAATCTGAAAGTCATAGGTACAGATGCTCACATAGGTTCACAGATAACTACCCTGGAGCCGTTTCTGGAGAGCGCCGAAAGGCTGGCAGAGTTGGTTCAAACCCTCGGGAATGAACATATTGACATCAAGTACATAGATATCGGAGGGGGATTGGGGATCAGATACGAGGATGAAACCCCACCGGAGCCTTCGGAATGGGCGGGGGCGATTGCCCCTGTGTTGGCTAAAACAGGATGTAAGATAATATTCGAACCAGGGCGTTCCTTAGTGGGAAACGCTGGGATATTAGTTACGCAAGTGCTTTATGTTAAACAGACCCCCCGGAAGTTATTTGTCATCGTGGACGCTGGGATGAACGATCTGATCCGTCCCAGTCTCTATGGCTCACACCACCAGATCAAACCGGTGATTGAATCGGATTCAGCAAAGGTACAGGTGGATGTAGTGGGCCCCATCTGCGAGTCGGCCGATTTCTTAGCTACAGAGCGCTTGATGCCCTTAGCCAACCCAGGTGAGTTGCTGGCGGTGATGAGCGCTGGGGCTTATGGATTCAGTATGTCCTCCAATTACAACTCCCGGCCGCGGTGCCCTGAGATTTTAGTCAACGCTTCTCGTTTTAGAGTAATCAGAGAAAGAGAAACTTACCAGGATCTGGTCAGAGGAGAATCCATAGAGGGGGATTGGATAAGTGTGTAGGCGGATTTCTCAGTCGCTTGGTTACTGGTGAACAGTCACCACTCGCCACTCGCCAATTACCTATGCAGGAGTTACTGATGGTGAGGCTTAAATTTACTAAGATGAGCGGTGCCGGCAACGATTTTATCGTCTTCGACAATCGGGACGGCAAGATACCCGAGGAGCGTTCCGGGCTCATCCGGCGCATCTGTCAGCGGAGGTTCTCTATCGGCGCCGATGGGGTTCTTATCTTAGAGAACAGTGACCGCACTCATTTCAAGATGCGTTATTACAACGCCGACGGCGGAGAGGCCGAGATGTGCGGCAATGGCGGACGGTGTATCTCAAGATACGCCTATCTGAAAAATATCGCCCCTAAGAAGATGTCCTTCGAGACAGTCTCCGGCATTCACCACGCCGAGATAAAGGGAGGAAATGTAAAACTCCGAATGCAAGACCCTCACGACCTCATCATTCATTTGCCTATTGAGCTAAACCAACAGGAGATAAGCGTCAACTTCATCAACACCGGGGTGCCACATGTGGTGCTTTTTGTGGACAATGTGGCCGCCATTGATGTGCAGAAACTGGGCGAGGAGATCCGGTATCACCAGAGATTTATGCCCGAGGGGACAAACGCCAACTTCGTGCAAATGACCGACCCAGGGCACATCAAAATCCGCACTTATGAACGAGGGGTAGAGGCAGAGACATTTGCCTGTGGAACCGGTACAGTGGCAGCAGCGGTGGTGGGAGCCGTTTTGGGTAGGCTAAAATCCCCGGTAGGAGCCACTACCCGGGGCGGTGCTGTCCTGAAGGTTTACTTTGAAATTCTAAATGACCAACCAAAGAATGTCTTCTTAGAGGGCGACGCCAAGGTGGTCTTCGAGGGGACACTCTACGACTGATGTGAGGTCAGAAAGGTGAAACAGGACTCAACTGCGATCATGATAGTGGCAGCAGAGCCCTCAGCTGATCTGTATGGCTCCTGCTTAGTAGAAGAGATCAGGCAAAGAAGGCCTGATCTCTCGTTTTTTGGAATCGGCGGCCCCAGGATGCAGCAGGTGAGGGTGGAAATCATCCGCCGAATGGAAGATTTAGCTGTTATAGGATTTACTGAACTGATCGGCAGGCTTATTCCGCTCCGCCGGGTCTTCTCTCAGACGCTATCTCTCCTGAAGCAGAGACGCCCTGCTCTGCTGATATTGATTGATTACCCCGGATTCAACCTACTGCTGGCAAAAAAGGCGAAGGACCTGGGCATTCCCGTGATGTACTACATTGCTCCCCAGGTCTGGGCCTGGTGGCGCTCCCGGGTCAGAAAGATTGCCCGCTGGGTATCGAAGATGGTGGTCATTCTTCCCTTTGAAGTCCCCTTCTTCGTCCAATACGGAGTAGATGCGGAGTTTGTTGGCCATCCCCTGCTGGATGTGGTCAGATCAGAACTGTCCAAGACGGAGTTCTGTCAGCAATGCAGTCTCTCGCCGCAGGTTCCCCTGCTTGGACTTCTTCCCGGCAGCCGCAGACAAGAGGTCAAAAGACTTCTTCCTGTTATGCTGGAGACGGCGAGGATTTTGAAAGGAAAGCTTGCTGGACTTCAAGTAGCAGTGAGCCGGGTGGAAGGGGTGGATATTTCCCTCTATCATCAGGCTATGAACGGGATAGATTTTGAGGCAAGAACTATAGCAGGGGTACCCTACGAGATGATGAGACATGCAGACCTGCTTCTGGTAGCCTCGGGGACGGCGACCTTAGAGGCGGGCATCCTGGGCACGCCGATGCTCATCCTCTACAAAATAGCTCCCCTCTCCTATCTGATTGGGCGAACAGTGGCCAGAGTCTCCAATATTGGATTGGTTAACATCGTGGCGAGCAAGCAGATTGTCCCGGAATTTGTTCAGAGCCGGGCCAGACCGGAGAGGATTGCAGCAGAAGCACTGGAAATATTGAAAGACAGAGATCGCACCCGGATAATACGCCGGCAGTTGGCCGCGGTGAAAGAGAGGCTTGGCCCTCCGGGTGCAACGCAAAGGGCGGCGGAGATTGCGGTGAGGATGTTGGAGTAACCGTAGTATAGGGGGCTACTTCCTCTGGGCCTCTCCGGTCATAGGCACAAAGCGGACAGGAATGATAGCCTTTTTCTTTAATCTCTCTTCCTGTTTGGCGAGAAGGAAAAGCGTTTGTATCTGGTCTTCTCTGCCCACCGGGATCACCATCTTGCCGCCCTGGGCCAACTGCTCTACCAAAGGCTGAGGGATGTCCTCCGGCGCACAGGTGACGATTATCCCATCAAATGGAGCATACTCTGGCCAACCTAAGTAGCCATCCCCGACCTTCACTTTGACGTTATTGTAACCTAATTGCTTCAATCTCTCCTGGGCGCTTTTCCCCAGCCTTTCGTTTATCTCAATACTGCAAACCTCTTTGACTATCTCCGCAAGCACCGCCGCCTGATAGCCTGAGCCGGTCCCGATCTCTAACACCCTCTCCCCTCCTTTAAGTCCCAGGGCCTCAGTCATCAAGGCAACTATGTAGGGTTGAGAGATGGTCTGTTCCTCACCGATGGGCAATGGCCGATCAGAGTAAGCTAAGTACCGATAAACCTTAGGGACAAACTGGTGCCGGGGCACCCTTATCATTGCCTCAAGCACTCTTTTGTCTGTTATTCCCCTGGCGGCAATCTGGGTCTTCACCATTCGGGTGCGACTTTTAAGGAAGCGATCGTCCGGTTGTTCTTTCTCCGGCCGACAGGAGAAACAAGAACAAAATACGAGCACTAATAGTAGAATAACTTTCAACTTGGTTCCTCACTTTTCAGACAGTCAAGTTTTGGTCTATGGGTACAGTCCTCTTACTTTTATCGCCTCGGCAACCTTTTCAACTGCCAGCATATAGGCGGCTGTGCGCATGCTCACCTTTTGCTCTGAAGCCAGGTTAAACACAGTCTCAAAGGCATGGGACATAATATCTCGGAGTTTGAGGTTCACTTCCCGTTCACTCCAGAAGTAGAACTGGATACCTTGAACCCATTCAAAATAGGAGACGGTAGCACCTCCGGCATTAGCCAGGATGTCCGGGACAACAAAGATGCCCCTATCCTCCAGAATTTCGCTCGCCTCAGGGGTTGTGGGCCCATTGGCCGCCTCCACAATCACCTTTGTCTTTACCTTATCTGCATTCCGCTCGGTAATCTGATTTTCCAAAGCGGCTGGGACCAGAACGTCGCAGTCAAGAGCTAACAGCTCCTGATTGGTGATTCTCTCAGCATCCGCAAAACCGATAACCGAACCACTCTCCCGCATAGCCTCGGAGACCTTGTCCGGATCCAACCCCTCTTGATTATAGATACATCCTTCTGCATCACCCACAGCAATGATCTTACAGCCCTGTTGGTTAAGAAGATGGGCAAGATTCCCGCCCACATTACCATAACCTTGGATAACATATCCCTGGGTTAAAGGATCAAAACCAAGCTTTTTAGCGATGTTAAAGATACAATACATAACACCTCTGGCCGTTGCGGCATTCCTCCCTAAGGAACCTCCTATGCTGATGGGTTTCCCCGTCACCACTCCAGGGACAGAATAACCTCTGTCCATACTGAAGGTATCCATAATCCAGGCCATAATTTGAGGATTAGTATTAACATCGGGAGCAGGTATGTCTTTTTCTGGACCAATGAAAGAGATGATCTCACTAACGTATCTTCTGGTTAGCCTTTCCACCTCTCCACTGGAAAGCTCTGCGGGATCACAGATGATCCCCCCCTTAGCTCCCCCATAGGGAATTCCCGCTATGGCACACTTCCAGGTCATCAACATGGCCAGAGCTTTCATTTCATCTAAGGTAACATCTGGATGGTATCTTATTCCCCCTTTAGCCGGGCCTCTGGTCACATTGTGTTGAATTCTAAAACCAGTAAAAACTTGAGTATCTCCATTATCCATCTTTACAGGAATCGAGACAATCAATTGTCTTTTGGGATGCCGCAGTATCTTATGGATTCCCGGATCCAGGCCAATACGTCCGGCCACACTATCCAACTGTTCAAGTGCCATACGCCAGGGATTGAGACTGTTGCGCTTCATCTTAAACTCCTTTGCGTTCAGGAAACATCATAAAGAAATGAAGGATACTTCGATGCTTATTTAGTATAATGCGCTCTTGCCCGTCTCTCGGGTTCTGATCCTGAGAGCATCTTCCACAGGGATCACGAATATCTTACCAGAGCCGATGGTCCCGGTGTGGGCTAACTTCTGGATGTCGGAGATGACCTTCTCCACCAATTCTTCGTCTACTACGATCTCCAGTTTTGTCTTTGGTCGGAATTTGACCTTTCTGTTTCTCCTCTCTCCCTCGATAAACCCATGCTGTGTCCCGAAACCCTTTACCTCGGTGACGCTCATCCCTTCCACACCAGCTTCCACTAAGGCATCCTTGATTTCTTCTAATTTAAAGGGTTGAATAAAACACTCTATCTTTTTTAACATTTTTCTCCTCCTGGTGTTTATCTTAGATTAGTCAGGACGCAGATTTTCGTCGATGACCGCAGAAAATAATCTTTATAATCTTGACAATCTGCGTTTATCTGCGTCCAATAACTGGAAATTCCTATGCCATTGAATTACATTGCGGGCAGTTGGGGAATTCTCAACAGCTCTTTCAAAACCAAGGTGGTGGCACCCAGGGCACCCTGCAAGTCGCCGAAGGACGAGAGCCTGATCTGAACAGCGTTTCTGGGAATCTGAAGGGCACACTGCTGCACTGTTTTCTCCACTGGTTCCAGCAGTAGACGATCTGCCTTGGATACACCCCCACCGATGATAATCATCTCCGGATTGATAAGATTGATCAGCGTAGTCAGACCATATCCAAGATATTGACCTGCTTTTTCAAAGATTTCTGTGGCAAGTTTATCACCCCGGTGGGCTGCTTCTGCTACATCTTTTGCCGTCACCTCATCTGGATTTTTACCTTCGGGGCAAATGGACGAAGGGATTCCTTTACCCAGGCTGTCTCGAGCTGTTCTGGCGATGGCTGGCCCAGATATTAACGTTTCTAAACACCCTCTGTGTCCACATCTGCAGAGGGGGGTATCCTCTTTTATGAAGATATGACCTATTTCCCCCGCTGTTTCGCTCACCCCCCGGTGGATTTTCCCACCGCTGATCACACTGCAACCTACTCCGGCTCCGATGTTCACCAGAATAAAGTCCTCTGCATTCCGAGCCGCACCATACCACTTCTCGCATAAGGCCATAGCTTTGACTGAACCTTCAATAAATACAGGCAGATCGAACTTCTCCTCTGCCCAAGTCTTCAGGGAGACATCGACCCAGCCGTTGATGTTGGCAGCTAAGCGCAGGACACCCTTGCGCGTATCTAACAATCCCACTGTGACAATTCCCAACCCTATTATGTTGCTTGTCTCTCTGCTAAGGGCGGTGACTATGTTCTCCACCTGGGATAGAATGGCCTGTTTGCCCTTGCTACTGGTGGGTTGGACGATCTTTTGGATTATCCCGGCTTTCAGGTCACTGGTAAGTCCCACTATCTCAGCGGCACCGATATCTATGCCGATAACATAGCCGGCTTTTCTGTTTATGGA
>JAUWEO010000221.1 GCA_030608245.1 Candidatus Latescibacterota bacterium | reverse complement strand
GATGCTGCTCAATGAAGATAAGGATTTCTGGTTAGCCAATAGGTCGGTTCTGGTTCGGAGACAGTTGAGATATTTTCTATCTGAGCTCGATACAGTTATCTTCGACATTGACGGGGTTTTGATTGACACTCGGGGTTCCTTTTCCGAGGCGGTCTGCGATGCGGTTCAGTTTTACTTTCACCATATCCTGCAAATACAAGGTCGGGCGCAACTGCTTTATCTTAACGAGGTTTATCTTTTCAAAATGGCAGGGGGATTTAACTGTGACCGGGATTTAGCCGAAGGTGCCTTACTTTTCTTTCTGTGGAAGATGCTCCGCTTTGACTTGAATACGCTTGGAGAAATACATTCACAGCAACCCTCTGTCAGAAAATTCACCCAACAGATAACCTCCGGGGGTGGTGGACTCGAAAGCATCCATAACTTCACCCAGCGGCATTTGGCCCCACAGATACGAGAGAAATTGAAAGCTCTGTTTGACTCTCAACTAATCCGGAGACTGTTCTTAGAGTCCTACAGCGGCCAGATCTGCCGAAGAGTCTACGGCTTTGAACCCGAATTTTTCACCGGCGAGGGAAAGATTAGAAAAGAAGAAGTGATAGTAAAAACAGAGCTATTAAAAAAGCAGATGGCAAGGCAGAACCTTTCCTGGGGGATCCTGTCGGGGAGGACGCCAGGGGAGGTGGAGATGGCCTTAGAGATGTTGGGTCTCGGAGACTCTATGCCTGGGGAGGCTATTGTGACCGATGATGGCCGGTTTCCCACTAAGCCTGACCCCACTTGCTTGATAGATCTGTGTGGTAAACTCGGCACTAAGGTAGGGGTTTATATGGGGGACACGATAGATGACCTGAGGATGGTCAATAACTTCCAGGCACGCCGGAAAACAGCCCGCTCTTCTTTGACTCAGATGGAATTTTGCCTTTGCCTCACCGACCATTTAGACCACAGAACAGTGAAAATGTTTAGAGCCCAAGGTACCGGCCTTATTGTTGAGGATGTAAATGTCTTTCTAGAATACCTCGATAGCGAAAGGCGTGGAAATGGATAAACTTAGGGTTGCCTTTCAAGGTGAACTTGGTGCTTACAGCGAGCTGGCTGCCCGCGAGTTTTTCTCTCAGTCGATTACTGTATGCCCCTCGGTAAGCTTTGAAGAAGTGTTCAACTCGGTAGAGAGCCGTGAGTGTTCCCATGGCATAGTGCCCATCGAGAATTCACTAACGGGCAGTATACACGAGAATTACGATCTACTTTTGGCCCACAACCTTTTCATTACTGGCGAGATAAAACTCAGGATTGTCCACAATTTAATCGTCAACCCCGGTGTTGGGCTGAAGCAGATCAAGAAGGTCTATTCTCACCCCCAGGCGCTTTCCCAGTGCAAGAATTTTATCCGGTCCCTGGGGAGAGCAGAATCCATACCGGTTTACGACACAGCAGCAGCGGTGAGAGTGATTAAGGACCAAGATCTGAGAAATGCTGCGGCTATTGCCAGCATCCAGGCGGCGATCGATTACGAACTGGAGATATTAAAAAGCGAGATTGAAGACAATCATAAGAACTTCACCCGCTTTCTCATTGTCTCCCCGGACCAGGAGGAGATAGAGACCGAAGGCAAGACTTCAATTGTATTTTCCACGCAGAACATCCCCGGGGCGCTATTCAAAAGTCTAAGTGTCTTTGCCTTGAGAGATATCAATCTGCTCAAAATAGAGTCTCGCCCTCTCCAGGGAGATCCCTGGAAGTACTTATTCTATCTTGATTTTGAGGGAAGTCTCCAGGAAATTAGCTGCCAGCGGGCGATAGAGAACTTAAAGGAAATCACCACCTTCTTAAGAATACTCGGTTCCTATGACCAGGGAAAACAGACAGAGGGAAGACTTCACAAAAGATGAGCGGCTTAAGCTTATGAAATTGATATTACGAAGATAGAAAACCCAATTAAAATGGGGAGTAACATCTTACAAAGTCAGAGGAATATGCTTAACTCACTCCGAACATTTCTGGGCAGGAAAACAGCTCAGTTGTGGCTCTGTTTCAAGAAGAGATCCTCCATTCCTGTAAATTGCGTCCTTCGTCCGGGGAGGAATATCTTGATTTGTCTCCCCGAGGATG
The DNA here is from genome assembly GCA_030608245.1 of Candidatus Latescibacterota bacterium. Classification (GTDB taxonomy): domain Bacteria; phylum Latescibacterota; class MVCY01; order MVCY01; family MVCY01; genus MVCY01. The sequence goes on along the minus strand of JAUWEO010000221.1, from coordinate 995 downwards.
GGGATGCGGCAGAGACCCTGGAGCTGTTAAAAACTGAGCTGAACCCCCAGAATATATTTGTCCTAGCAGAAGACCACCAGAATATCGCCGAGTTTCCCTTTGGAATGAAGGTCTTTTCACTATCTGAAAAGGGGCTTAGTCTCCTCTGTCTTCCCAAGGGGAGTTTGATGAAAGAGGTCCGTAAGCAGGGGATAGACATAGCTATTGACCTTCACTGGCGATTTTCCTTGCCTTCGGCCTATCTGTGTGCCCACAGCGGAGCGGTCTTGAGGATTGGATTCCACAGTCCGCAAGCTCATCCCTTTTTTAATCTTGAATACCACGGTCGAAGATTTTCCCCTGAAACCTGCCGGGAATTGATCAAACTCCTGGGAAATATCAGCGATTTGGGTCGCAGACAGCCCAGATTCGGAGAAACACCGAATGAACACTGAAATAACCGAAAAAACAATATAATATTCAGTACCTTTCGGTGTTTTTCAGTGTTCGATTTTTCCGGACATTAGGATGAAGATTCTAATCATCAGACTCAGCTCCTTGGGTGATGTGGTATTGGTTTCCACCGTTATCGATGCCTTAAAGGAGAAAGTCCCTGCCGCAGATCTCTCTCTTTTAGTATATTCAAAATACAGCGATCTTTATGACAAAGACCGCCGCCTGACAGATCTGATTTCTCTTCCTGCCTCGCCCGCATCCTTTTTTGACCTACTGCGAAAGTTGCGGAAGATGCGCTTTGACACCATCCTTGACCTTCATTGCAACATTAAGACTCTGCTGATCAAAAGGTTAGTTTCTGCTGGGAAGAAGAGCAGTTATCGGAAAGGACACTGGCGGAGGGCGATGATGGTTCGGGCAGCAAGACTGAAAGCACCTGGCCCCTCAAGGGTTCTCCTGGCGCCTTGTAGACTGATAGCCGAGCTTCTCTGCCGAAAGAGTGGAACAGACCACACTGTTGAATTGTTCTTGGAGCCATTGGGACGGCTTGGCGTTGAGAC
>JAUWEO010000130.1 GCA_030608245.1 Candidatus Latescibacterota bacterium | reverse complement strand
CCAGTGAGATAAACTATGCCTGAATATTCTTAGCAAGGCTATTCGTTATTGAGGCTTAGGTATTGCCAATGCAATCAATATTTTTAATCCGGAGATGGTCATCTTTGACAAAAGAATGGCTCTATCCGGGGGATTCTTCTTAGAAGAGATCAGACAGGTCATTAGAAGGCAGACTCTGAGATTTGCCACAGCTTCCTTGAAATTCGCTGTCTCTCCTTTAGGTGAAGAAGCAGGTCCCTTGGGTGCAGCCACTTTGATTTTAGATGAGTTTTTCCAGACAGGTTTGGTGAGGCATTTTAGTGAAGAGGAAAACGGATGAATAGAAACCAAGCAAGGGAGGAATCAAAATGTTAAAAGCAGGAATAGCCGGTCTGAAACGGGGAAAGGTTTATGTAGATTGTTTCAGAGAAGCAGGCGCAGAGGTCACGGCGTTCTGTGCTACGCACGAGGAAGTGGTAAGACAGGCGGGAGAGGAGTTCGGGGTTTCCAATCTCTATACTCAATATGAGGAGTTTTTGAAGTCGGATATTGACATAGTAATTGTGGCTACTCCTTTGCCAGTGCATGCTGAACAGTCCATTGCGGCTTTGCGTAGTGGCAAACATGTGCTTTCCGAAGTACCGCCGGTGAATTCCTTAGAAGAAGGCCTGGCTTTGAGGAAGGCGGTGAAAGAAACGAAAAAAAAGTTTATGCTGGCCCAGAATACCTGCTACTGGGATCATATCCAGGCCTGGAAGCGGATGATTGATGATGACCGGATTGGAAAGGTCATTTATGCCGAGGCCGAGTACATTGCCGATGCTCGTGCTTCCAAGCTCGCGGCGATTCGGAAAGGGGAGACCACCTGGCGCTCCAATTTGCCCCCCATCTATTATTGCACCCACAGCCTGGGGCCTCTGCTCTATCTGATGAAAGATCGATGCATTCGTGCCCAGGGATTTTTGACCAAAGGTAATTTTCCTCCGATTAACACGCCTGCCGATATGGAGGTGGGAATCTTCAGAACCGAAAAAGGCGCAGTCATAAAAATTCTCACTGGATTCACCCTTGCCCGTCGTCCGGCTTTTCATTACTACTCCGTCTATGGCACAAAGGGTTGTCTGGAAACCAATCGAGGTGGAGAGCAAGAAAAGACCTTAGCCTACTTTGATGATATCCCCCACCTGGAGGGAATGGCCTCTCTGCCACTTTCTGCCGGATATACAGATATGAGCGCTTATGGTGCTATCGGTGAGACTGAACATCTTCTGGTCAAAGATTTCGTCGAGGCTATTGAGCAGGATAAGCCCGTGCCGATAGGTGTAGAAGAAGCATTGAGCTATGGATTGCCGGGCATCTGTGCCCATCAATCGGCCATGAATGACGGTGAAGTGGTTGAGATACCGTAGGTGATGCGTGATGCGTGAAACGCGATTACACCTGAGTGTTTTCTCTCAGGTCCTACGTCCGTTTGATATGAAAAGGAGCGAAAAAATATGCCAAAACGAGATTTCACTGAACGAGAAAAGGAAATGTCGGCCAGAAATTATGGCCAGCGGGAATTGGAGTTTCTCCGGCAGGTGCTTGCGTCCGGAAAGCTCTCCTCGTTAGCGGGAGGGGAGTTTACATCCAGGTTTGAGAAGGAATTCGCCAAAATGATTGGCACCAAGTATGCCGTGGCGATGAACAGTTGTATGAGTGCACTTCACGTGGCGGTAATGTGCGCCGACGCCGGTATCGGAAGCGAGGTGATCTGCGACCCGGAATACATCTTTGGCGCAGAAGCAGCCCTGTACAACAACGCCATTCCGGTCTTTGTGGATATTGACCCGGTTACGCACAATATGAATCCGGACGGGATCGAAGCAGCCATAACCGAGAGAACCAGAGCCATTATTGCCACTCATGCCTGGGGATTGCCGGCTGAGATCGACCGCATCGTCGAAATCGCCCACCGGCATAATCTTGTGGTTATTGAAGACTGTGCCGAGTCCATTTTGGCGACGTACAAAGGTCGCTGTACCGGAGACTGGGGCGATATCGGCTGTTTTAGTTTTCAGGCCAGCAAACAGATGTCACTGGGCGACGGGGGAATGGCTACCACAAATAATGAAGAATTTGCCAAGAAGCTGGGTGAGAATGCGGGTGCTCCCACCTCCGGCTCGGTGGCTTTCGGGGTACACTATGGCTACCGGATGACCGAACCGATAGCGGCAATTGGTCTGGCTCAACTGGAAAATCTGCGGCAGTATATCCGTTTTCTGAAGAAAAATGCCGGCTACTATGACCAAGCCGTAGAAGGATGCAGGTGGCTGCGGCTTCAGCGTGGGCCAGAGGAAGCAGATCATACCTTCTATCACTGGGCGGCCACCTTTGAAGGTGAAGAGTACGGGATTGGTCTGGATGATTTCAAGAATGCTGTTGAGAAAGCTAATATTTCTTCCATTTCGATTGGCTATACCCGGATTCCAGCCTATCAGCATCCATTGATCAAGAACCGTGCTGCACATGCCTTTGACTGCTCAAGCTATAAAGGCGACAGAGATCACTATCCGGCGGGGCTTTGTCCCATTGCTGAAAGGATTATTCCCCGGATCGTATTGGCTTACGTGATAGAACCGGAAGAGACGGCAAAGCGGGAAGCAGAGAAACTTCATCAGGTTATCGAGCAACTGGAAAAGAGCGCGTGAGTATATCAAAAGTAAGGAATTGAATGTCATGAGGAAAAGGTCGCTTGCCTTGGCGTATGTGTATGACAGGGAATTGCACGAAAGCATCAATCGGTCAGGGGAGAATTTCTGGGAAATCTACATCCGGGAGATGAATGAATTATTGGGAGTGTGCGCAGTTCCTCTTCCCCTGGCCGCGTTGGAGGATATGAGTAAGCTGAAAGAAATAAAGACCCTGCTAATCGGGAGCCAATCGGGTCGCCGGCTTACCGCCAAAGCAAGACAAAACCTGGCTGACTGGGTGAAAGGGGATGGCAACCTGATCGGTTTTGCGGTTTCCGGTCTGGACGAGGTATTTGGCATCGAATCGCGGGGAATCATCAAGCAGGAACCGGATGACTACAGCATTTCGGGTTATTTTAATCTGCTGCGGCATTCCATTACTAAGGAAGTGCATCCTTTCTTGTTCCTGGAGCAACACCTGTTGATTCTTTCCGATATACAGACTGTCCTCCGGAAAGACAGCGAAGAACTTGGCCACCTGTATGATACTGCGGGCAATGATATGAACCAATCGGTCATCACCTGGCGCCGGTTCGGAAAAGGGTATGCAGGTTACTTTGCCTTTGATGTTCCCAAGACCGTTTGGCTATTGCATCAGGGAAGATCCCTCTACGGTATCAGTGACGGCCGCAACCGCAGAACCTACTGTCTCCAGGTCATCGGAAATAATTCCCGAAAGGTACCCTATGCCGATGTGCTGGTTTTTTTATTACAGAATATGATTGCCCAAAATCCGCAGCCGTTTATCTACCAGATTCCCCCCGCTGGCGATAGGATACCGGATGCTCTGTTCTACTGGAGCGGCGATGAATACTTTGGGCCGACGAAGCTTTCCCTTGACGCCTCAGATTTTATGAAAGAAAGGGGGCTGCCTTACCACATCAATATCGGGGTCGAACAGCATAAGGGACAAAAAGACGGCCACCCGATGACCCAAGACGATTTCCGGCATATCCGGAATAATGGCCACGAAATATCTTTGTGGTATAAGTTGTTTGACGAAGACAATCGTGACATCACCGAGGACCTTATAAAGTACCAGACCGATCTTTTTTATGAAAGATATGGAATACGGCCGGTTTGTACTCTGATGCACAGTTGTAACTGGCAGGGTTGGGTTGAGCCGGCCAGACATATGGCGAAAGCTGGCGTGAAAGCGGACAATAGCTTTATACCCCTATCCGTACCTCCCCTGTCCTTCAGCCATTTGAATTCTGCCCAGTTCGGTTTCGGCTTTGGAACATCCTATCCCTTCCACTTTTATGAAAGTTACGAACGGAGCAATACCCGTCTCGGTTTTATTGAGGAGCCGATTATCTGCTATGAAGTGGGACACAGGGGTTCTGCCATCACTCAGGAGCTGCAAGATAAAGAGACAAAAGCGTCAGAAGAAGTACACCTGCCGATTGACATGGCGGTTAAATATCACTTCGTGATGAACATGTTTTACCATCCGCTCTATATCGCTAATTTCCCTCGCTGCCGGGAGGCCATAGAGGAGATATTGAGGTATATTGAGTACGTCGGGGCGTGCGTGCTGCATATGGGCAACGACCAGGTTTGTGAGTGGTGGGAGGCGCGTTCGCGTTCTACCGTCAATGACCTGATCGTTCAGGAAAATTCCATACAGTTTAAGTGCCATTGTGCCTATGCTTCCGGGATGATCGTGAAGATTCCCGTAACCGGGGATTCTGAATTTCGAGTATCGTGCAACGGCAACGCCGTGCCTTGCCAGGAAAAGCAGGAATTCGGACGGAGATGGATTTACGTTGTTGTGCCATCGGGAGAACAGAGCATAAAAATAACAGGTATTCCAAATGAAGATGGTGATGAATGGATGTCATAGTGTTCTGTCAATCGCGATTTGACGGATAGAGTTGTAGGGGCAAACCTTGTGTTTGCCCACCTCGGATGCACATATCACTACCCGTCATTTAAACCTTGACAAAATACTAATCAATCTAATTGAGGGCAAAACTATGAAGAAAGTACGTATCGGATTCGTCGGACTGGGGCATCGCGGTGTGTATTTATCAAAGCTGTATCACGAGCGCATCAAAGACTGCAAGGTTGTTGCGCTGTGCGAGCGGATCAAGCCCCTTCTTGAACAGGGAGCGGCCCAACTCGGAGACGCGGACATCAGCACCTTCACCGATTACTCGAAGATGCTGAGAGAAGCGGATATAGATGCCATAGGGGTATTCACAGACGCCGACAAACAGGCCGATCTTGTATGCGAGGCACTATACGCCGGAAAGCACGTGACCTGCGAAGTGCCGCTCGCATTTACCATCGAGGATTGCTGGAAGATCGTTCTAGCCGTGGAGAAGACCGGACTAAAGTTTCAGTTGAGCGAGCAAACCCGCTACTGGCCTCACATAAGGGCATGGCGAGGGATGGTAAAGGAGGGGAAGTTGGGCAAGATACTTTTCGTGGAAGGACAGTATTTTCACCACTGTGATGGATCGTATTGGCAGGACCCGGTGACAGGTGTGCGGTACAAGAACAGTGAGTTAAAAGAAGGCCTGAATGTAAGGAAAACCTGGCGCAATGGAATGCCGCCGATAATCTATCTGCCGCACGAACTCAGTCCGCTGCTCAGCATACTGGACGACCGGGTGGTGCGGGTCAGTTGCATGTCCACGCGCCCCAAAAGCTACTGTCTAAAAGGGGTGAATATGCCCGACGTTCAGGCAGCCATTATGTATACACAAAAGGACACGGTGATGAGGCTTGCGTGTTCCTTCACCGTTCCAAGATACTATCCCAATCACTGGTACCATATCTGGGGAAC
>JAUWEO010000211.1 GCA_030608245.1 Candidatus Latescibacterota bacterium | reverse complement strand
GACGGGCCGTTTGTGAAGGTGAACTGTGGTGCTCTGGCAGAAGGGGTGCTGGAGAGCGAGCTCTTCGGCCATGAAAAAGGGGCGTTCACCGGCGCAATCAGAAAGAAAAAGGGGAAATTTGAATTGGCTCACCAGGGCTCGATATTCTTAGACGAGATCGGGGACATTCCCCTGGCCACACAGGCAAAGCTGCTGAGGGTCCTCCAGGAGAGGGAGCTGGACAGAGTTGGGGGAGAACAACCGGTCAAGGTGGACGTGCGGATAATAGCTGCCTCTAACAAGGATCTCGACCGAATGGTGGAAGAAGGGAAATTCCGGGAAGACCTCTTCTACCGGCTGCATGTCATCCCCCTCAAGCTCCCTCCGCTGCGAGAAAGAAAAGGAGATATCCCAGACCTCGTCTGTCATTTCTTAGAGAAGAAATGCGCCCAGTTGAGCAGAAAGGCCCTAAACATCTCCCCTAAGGCGATGGAGGTTCTGGTAAATTATTATTGGCCGGGCAATGTCAGGGAGTTAGAGAATGTCCTGGAAAGGGCGATTGTGCTCTGTGATGGGGATCAAATCGGAGTAAATGACCTTCCCTTGCTTGTCCAAGACGGAAATTCAGCAGGCATCTTGAAACTCCCCGAAGGTGACTTACCTTTGACAGAGACGCTACAGGACCTTGAAAAACAGTTGATAGAAGGGGCCTTTGAAAAAGCCAAAGGGGTCAAAACCAAAGCCGCCCAATTATTGGGGATCAAGACCAGCGCCCTGTATTACAAACTGGAAAAATATGGGATGATCTAAAAAGGGGTGAAACCAAATGAGAAGAGAATTATCAAGGTATATCGGACTGTTCTGTGTTATTGTGCTATTTGCTGGCGCCTTGTGGGGAGAGAACAACCAGATAGCTTCTCTCTGGGGAGAGATCGAAAGGCTGGAGAAAAATCAGGGGCACCTTGAGTTTGAGAAAGAAAAACTTGTCAGTGAGAGCAATGAGTTGGCCGATAGGATAGAGAAGCTCAAGAAGGAGGCCGGGGAGGGCATCGGGGTCATCGGTGAATACAAGCTGAAAAAAGAGCTGAGAAGATCTCAGGAACTGGCACAGAGGCTCGAGGTCCTGGAAGCCGAAATCGAAGCTGCCCAAATCGCCATCGCCCAAAAAAAGAAAGAACTGAACAGCCTGTATCAGGCAGAAATCTCCCTTCTCCTTGAGAAATTGAATAAAAGCTCCTCAGAGGAGACAAAACTCCTGTTAGAGAGAGTAGGGGAATTAAGGGCTGCAAAAGAGAGCTTAGAACCTACCGAAGAGCGGGTGAAGATGGAAGATCTCAAGGTTGAAGAGATCGACATTGAACAAGAGGATGACCCTGAGAAGCTACGGGAAAAGGCGGACTTAGTCAGTGATTTCGTCGATAAGCTTCAGGGCAGACTGTGCTTGGTAGATCAAAAGATAAAAGGGCTGAAAAGGGAAAAGAGAAATGAGGAGAAGATCAGGGAGTTCGTCCGGGAACTTTCGCTCTTCGATGAGGATATACTGACCACCCGGGGACTTCAAGTCACCGTTGAGGAGAAGCAACCCTTAAAAGAGGCCTCTGACTCAAGAGACTACGGGGGGGCTTTAACAACAGATGTTCAGAAGGAGGTATCTGCAGAGCGGGCTCCAGCTCTTTCCGTTAGTGGCTGGAAGCTATCTCCTGGGGAGATCGAACGGGAAATAGAGGAGCTTAAAAAGGAGAGGGAAGAATTGGCCCGGAAATCCTCTGATCTTCTCAGGAAAGCCGGGGAATTCTATCGTAGGGCCGCTGAACTATCGAAATTTAAAGGTACAACTGGTGAACGTTAAGGCTGGTTTGGTGATAGTTAATCGCCTGGCGGCAGGACTTCTACTTCTATTGGCAGCCCCAATGTCCGTCTCAGGTGAGAACAGAAGGGTTGCTGTTAAAGCGAAAGTCGGAGTGGAATACGATGACAATGTCTTTGAGAAAACTGGCGATAGAACCGGCGGCCTTAGAGCGAGATTCTACCTCGATTCGAGCTCGACCCTTTTCCGCTCCCAGAAAGTCTGGGCATCCTTCAGATACCAGGGTGGATTCAAAAGGTATCTCGATTCTGTTCCCCAGGATTCCCTTGCGGCGGTTGAGCCAATCGTAAATTCTCTGAGTCTTGACCTGGGGCACAAGCCTACTGAGAGGATTGTCGTTGCAATAGGCAGTGAACTCAAGAGCAGAATCCTGATCGATGGGAGCCAAAGACACCTCCCCAGCCAAGACGGCTATCTTCAGGGGGGCGCCCGGTTATCCTTGAAGGTCGGCCTATCCAAAGATTTAGTAGGAAGCCTCTCTTGTCAAGGATCATTCGTCAATTTCAAAGACTTCCAAGAGTTCGATGTCCGGGCGCGTGGGATTCAGATTGATCTGGACAAGAGGTTCTCTGGGAGGTTCCGGTGCGGACTTGAAGCCTCTTGGAAGAGATTGAACTTCAATAGAGACTCTCTGAATAAGGAATGGCAACCCAGAGAGGAACCACAGAGAGATTTCTTGCTACAAACTGGAGTTAACTTTAAGTTTTACAGGCTGTTTCTGATAAACGGCAGCTATTGCTTTTTGATAAACAGCTCCAATAGTTGCGGATACTCTTTCAGTGCTCACAGATTTACCTTGTTGTTGGGAAGGATGCTTACAAATCAGATTGGCCTTCAGCTCTACGGTGTTTTTCAGCTGAAGAGACATACGGATGATATCCCAGAAATTCCCCTTGTTTCCGTGCCGCATAAGGAACTGGAGGGGACCGTGCTTGTGGCAAAATTATCAAAGGACATCACGGATCGTTATGCGATCGATGTCAAATATGCCCTGCACAGAGATGAATCTGTGCAAAGAGATAGATTCCACACCAAAAGCCTGTACTCCTCCTCTTTGAGCCTTACCTTCTGAATGCGAAAGCGTCAGAAATCTGAGAGACAATATCAGAAATCTGAGGGTTTTCGCCGGTCTCCTCACCCAAGATCTTGACAAATGAGATTTTTCTCATCTGAAATTATCACTGATGAGTCTATTCGTAGAGAAGCTAATTTTCGGTCACTGCTGGCTTCTTCTGGGTTGCTTCCATTTGTTCAAGAAATTGCGGACTAATCTCGGCAGGCTGGCACACATATTGCGAGGGTCTTATCACAAAAGGAAGTTGTCGGCGAACACTAACCTGAATAGAGAGGAGCTGAGCGAATGCTACGAAAGGCTTTTTTAATGGCCGGACTGGTTGCTGTGGCTATTTTAGCGGTCGGATTCGGCGCCGTGATGGCTCAGAACGACCCTGAGAT
>JAUWEO010000181.1 GCA_030608245.1 Candidatus Latescibacterota bacterium | reverse complement strand
TGCAGAGCTCGTCAATGTCGGAAAGGGTAACTCCTGAATACTGCCGGAACACACTATATGACATCATGGAAATCTTCATTCTGTTACCTCACTTAACACTTTGTTATTCTATTGGCTGACTTACCGTAACAGGAGAAAGACTAGGAATCTGCAGTAGGAAAGTCCCGGCAGCCCAACCCACCGATTTCCCCCAGGAACACCTCACTGCATTCAAAAGGCCCGGAGTTCTCACTACAGAGATGTTTCTTCCAAGTAGATACTCACCGCCTGCACGAAGAATATGGTTCCCAGGTCTCTGATGTGATATGGCGAACGGTCAGTGCCGTCCGGCGGGAGAACTTTCTCCAAGATACAGCCCTGAAGATTGGAGTCTGATACTTGGCGAAACTGCATACTAAGGCAATATTTCAGAGCAAGTTCGGTGGATCTTTGGAAGAGCTTCTTACCTAAGATCTTCTCCAGTTCTTGCCACAGGATCACAGCACAGCAGATGCCCGAGGTGGCGTGTCCGAAGGAATCAGTGCTGAAATCTCGGTACGTGCCCCGAATCAGCCCGCCGTCCCGACGCTGTGCCTTCTGATACCACTCTCCGCTGCGCAAAGCACAGGCCAAGTACTTCCTGTCCCCGATCTCCTGAAACGCATAGATCATAGGCCTTCCCCACCAGTAAGCATGTCTGGGATGGATAGTTCCGCTCACCGGGTTGCAGGGGGGATAGTTGACCCAGTTGCCGGATGGCTCCTCATCGCGAAGGAGCCGTTCACAGACCTCTAAGAAAGCCTCAAAGAATTGCCTCTCACCGCTTTTTTGGTAAGCCTTCCAGAGGATACCATCATCTAACAGAGGTCGCCCCTTTACCCTGTATGGACGCTCTATGATTTTACAGGCGGTAGGATCATAGCCGTCGTAAAAGAGTCCATCGCCCAGGTACATCCTGTTTAAGGTCCAACGAGCAGCATCCAATGCTGCTTGCCAATAAGATTCCTCCCCGGTAGCTTCGCTCAGCAAAATGAGGCCATCCAGACACTCCAGTATAGCCGAAGTATTAATCTTGTCGGGAGCATCCTCATACGCCAGTACCAAACCACAGTCCTGAGCGGATTTGTCCCTTATCTGATTATGAACGATGAAATCTGCACCGGCCTTAGCCCCTTCAAGCAACCAGTCTTCCTTCAGGATTTTATGGGCCATTACTAAGGATTTCACCGCCTGTCCGGTGTGCCAGATTGGACAGAAGAAGCTCCACTTCCTATCCTTGACACTATATTCTCCCTTTATGGCTCCTTTCCAATAAGTGTGTTTATGGTGTATCTGGATATTGCCGGTGGGCACCTCATCCTTGACCTGAGCTATCTTCACCATCCATTCGCAGGCCAAAGCAAGGCTCTCTTCCAGGTGATTCTTTTTCATATCTCTTTCCATCCTTTGTTATTGAATCTGGTAATCTTCCTTTATCACTTTGCTAAGTAGCGTCTTCTTATCCTGGTGGTAAATCTTTATGTCTGCCCCAGAATTTGAGACTAAAGCACCTTGCCCGTTTTGGCTTTTTCTGTGTTATCCTGTGGTTATCCGTGGTAAACGCTCACTCCGAATTTCAGGGGAATGCGATCCGGCACTTGGCTGGCCGTTCGATAGTAAAAGCAAATCCGATTAGACATCCCCCCTCGGGCAGCGGTTGATAGAAGAATTCCCCCTCGGGCGAGAGCATTCTTCCGTTCCAATTCACCTCTGGAGCTTGATGCACTTCAATGCCTTCGATCCAGAACACTGGTTGCTCGTAGAGGTTTTCACCCGGATCCAAATGGACTTCGATACGTCCCTGCGAATCAGGTTTCATAAGATAAGCTCCGTACCCTCGATGGAAACCCCGGTCGAGAAAAAGACCGTCTGCGGGATGATCGCTATTCCGATTGTAGGCAACCGAAGCACCACGAGTGAAACTCAGTTTCATAGGCTGCAAATAGGCGTTCCGACGTGCGAGGGCCCGTTCAAGCCGACCGTTCGGACCGGGAGGATCAAACCACAGCACAATGCCCCATCCATACAGCACACCCGGCGTAGGAGGTATCTTGCGCAGGTCTATGCTGAGCGTAAGCCGATCCTCCGTAATCCAGTCGAAGGCGACGGTGGGATCCTCCGGGCGGGATAGGTTCAGAAGATCGAACGCCAGAGCCGTCCACCAGCAGCGGGTGGTATCTAACTTCAGCGGCACCTGAATCAGAATCGGCAGCGCGGGTTGATCGCCCAGATTGAGATAATACTTCGGATCGTCGGAATGTCCTGAAGATGGGGTTCTCGGGATAAATTCCCCATCCAGTCCACACGCATATCGGTAGGGGCCGTCCAAGAGCCAGGCTGCTAAGTCATAGTCCGGCCCCACGCTGCGCGGAGCAAAAGGCACGACGAAATCGGCAACAACGATGCGATCCGGATAGAAGGCTGCCCAGCCCCAGGATTCTCCTCGTATATCGCTACGCTGATCCGCTGAATGGGGCATAGACCCCGACCACCGGACGAGCGTGAGCACCGGTCCCGATTCGATCACCCGAAGAGAGACATCCACATTCCCCTTGATCTCACTGCCGCCGATATGCCCGAACTGGAGGCCGGAGTCCCAACAGACGTTCTGATGAGGCCAATCGCTGTGGGGGAAATAGACCTCTCCGATATTGCCCGGACGGATCACTGCCTCGTAGTTTTGACCTCGAACGATCTGACGAGCGACGTAATAACCAGAGCGGAATCGAACGTCCCGGAAGATCACTCCGGGACCGGAGGCGAAAAGCCCCACATTTTCGATCTCGCTCAAGACCTCCGCTCTGCACTCGAATATCCGAACGCCATCCACCCAGCCCCCCGCTTTCTCCCCGTTCGATTTGAACATCAGCTCGTGTTCGCCTGCTGCCAAATCGGGAATTTCCACCTCTTCCACAAACCGACCGGTGACCTCTCCTTCATAGAGTCCGGTCCTTTCAAAAAGCCCCAACCTCCACAGGCCCTTATTGGAAGTGAGCAAGAGCCGATAATCGCGGTGGGCATTGTAGTGGCGAACGATCAGGCCAAAGGTGATTGTGCCTTTGGACTCCACGCGAAACCGGCAGGCAAAAAGGCCATGCGCCGAAGCCACCGCATACAGTTCCGCATCCTGCCCGCAGGGGGCCAAGCCTCCCTCGATAAGTTCCCAGCATCCGCGCACCTGCCACGCCTGGGGATAGAGTCCGGGAGAGATAGTCGGGACTCTCCCTGTCGAAGTTCCTCGTGAACCCTCCGTGAAATCATCCGACAAGATTGTACGGCCCCCAATTCGCAGGGGAGTTGGCTCGCTCCAACTGTCCCAGCCTTCAGCCGTCCGAAATCGAGCGCGCCACGCGTAGTCGGTGTCCAGGTTGAGCAGAACGCTGCCTTTCATCACGCCGCAGAAACGTCCATCTGTCGGGCCTATTCGGATGGTCCAGCGGCCGTCGGTCGCGACCTCACTTTCCCAGACCAGCTGCCGTACGAAGTCGCTGCCGAGGGCAACCTGCCATTGAGCTGCCCAAATCTCGACAGAAGATAGATCGGAAAACGCATTTTTCAGCGCCAGGCAGGGATTGGCGTCGGTCAATATAGGTTCTTTCGACATGGGGATTGTCCTCAATCCAATTGGCGTGTAAGAACGTCTCTCTGCCGAAAATGTCCTCTTTGGCTGAGTGGTGATTGGGGATTGAGAAACTGCATCTTCTCCCCAATGAAATCCTAAAGGATAAATTCCCTTCTACCGGAATTTTGGCTTCAGCCTTTCATTTGGGAGTCAAAAGAGGAAATGACCCGTTATTTTATGGGCCGGCATTTTCTGCAATCTGCGATTTCAAGAAGCTTATCGCGGTTTCCATAATGGTGTCGCGCTCCTGTGCTATATCTGCCTGTGTCATGTGTACCGGAATATCCGGCGGAATGCCGATCGCTTCATAGCATGTGTGGTCGGGTAAGTATTCTATCCACTGAGGCA
>JAUWEO010000079.1 GCA_030608245.1 Candidatus Latescibacterota bacterium | reverse complement strand
TCATTTTACTGGCTACTGGTTCTGAGGTTCATTTAGCCCTTGGGGCTTATGAAAAACTGATAGATAAGGGGATTGCTGCCCGAGTGGTCAATATGCCAAGCTGGGAGCTGTTTGAGAAACAGTCCCCAGGATATAAGGATGTGGTTCTTCCACCCGAAGTCACTGCCAGGCTGGCAATAGAGACATCTTACCCATTGGGGTGGCACCGTTATGTGGGGCTCTGTGGCGAGGTGATAGGGATAACCACCTTTGGCGCCTCTGCCCCTTATAAGATCCTCTTTGAGAAATTCGGATTTACTGTGGATAATGTAATCTCAAAGGTGGAGGCGATTTTGGCGGGGCGATAGGCGAAATTAGAGTCCCGATTCGAGAAAGTATTTCGGAGGAATGGAGGAATAGATGAAGGTTTTAGTTCCACTGATGCAACGGAACAACCTGCTCAACGATGAGACAAAAGAGGCGGCTTTTCTTAAGCTTTGCGGCTCTTCTGTGGTGGAAAGAACCCTGGTGCTTTTGGCCTCGGCTGGGCTGACGGAGGTGGTTATCCTCTCTACCTACAGCAGACAAATAATAGAAAGCCACCTGAGGGAGGTCGAAGATTTAGGGCTGCACATCGAGTATCTCACAGTGTCCAGCGCTGGGCAGACATTAACAGAGACAATTCTGGCAGCAAAAGATGTTATTGGGGAGGATTTTTTGCTGCTTCCCGCCAATGTAGTCTTTGACGCGCGGATAGTAAAACATTTGAAAGAAGAAAGGGGGATAACCTTATGTTATGATAGCAACTCGAGCCATTACAGTGCGGATACTTCTGTAAAAGTGGAGACGGATAACGGCAGGATAAAACAGATAGGAATACAGAAGGGGAACGGCATCTACAGCGGATTATGTAGACTCTCTCCTGAGGTGTTCCCCGTTCTGGAAGAGTGCGCTGAAAAAGGAGAGGGTTGGATAGAGTCTCTTCAGCGGATAGTAGAGAAATTCGAGGTTCAAGGGTTAGATGTCTCTGATATCCCTTCTTATGTGCCCGGAATGAGACGCCAGGTGAGACCTTTCTGGTGTCAACTGGATTCAAAAAAGGATCTGAAGCTCTGCAAAAAACAGCTTGTGCAGTCCACCCAGAAGGGCACCCTTGATTTTCATGCCTGGTATATAAACCGGCACATCGAGAATAAAATCCTCTACTACCTGTCCGAGTTGAGAGTCACCCCCAATCAACTGACCGTTCTGACAAATATAGTTGCTTATCTGGCGACTTTCCTCTTCTTCACTGGCCATCTGCTAACAGGCTCGATTCTCACCTTTGCAGTCTCGGTAATGGACGGTCTGGATGGGAAACTGGCTCGGATAAGAGGAAAACTGACCAAATTGGGCAACATAGAGCATTCCTTTGACTTTCTGTTCGAACAGTCCTGGTACATAGGTTTAGCCTGGTTTCTCTCTTCTCACCCCGATGAATTCTCGATAACGGGTATCGGAAGCCTAACGCCGCTAAAAATAGCCCTGGGCATCGTTCTGTTCAATGGATTTGCTACCCATTGCTATATGCAGTTCAAGGAGGTTATGGGCGTCTCTCTGTCGGACTGCGCCCCCTTCGATCGAAGGTTCAGGAGATTCGACGGCCGGAAGAATATATATATCTACTACATTTTATTGGGGATTATATTGAGAGTACCTGTTTATTCTTTGTTCGCGATTCTGATTCATGCAATAGTAACAGCAATCGTATATGCCTTGAGAGCATGTAAACATTTGGAGGAGGCTGATGAAAAGTGAAAGCTTTGATAATAGCAGCGGGAAGAGGCAGAAGGCTGAAATCTTACACTCGCCGTACCCCAAAACCTCTTATTCCCGTCTTAGGTATTCCTTTGATAGAAAGGATTATTCTCTCGGTGAAAAGGGCAGGAATACACCGGATAGTTGTTGTCACCGGGTATCTGGGACATAGGTTAAAAGCGAGACTGGGCAACGGAAGCCGGCTGGGGGTAAAAATCGAATATGCGGACAATTCTCAGTGGTGGCGGCCTAACGGCATCTCTGTTTTGAAGGCAAAGCCCTTACTAAAAAACAATTTCGTCCTGTTGATGTCAGATCACCTCTTTGATCATAAAACGCTTTCCGACCTCACGAGACACAAATTGGGCAGAGAAGAGAGCATACTCTGTGTGGATAAGAGTATTAAAAGTATCTTTGACATCCACGATGCTACCAAAGTAAAAGTGCGCCAGGGGAAAATAGAAGATATCGGAAAACAACTGGAGCAGTACAATGGAATAGACACAGGTATGTTTCTCTGTTCTCCCAATTTCTTCAAGGTGCTGGAACGAACCGTTCGCAAGGGATTTTGTTCCCTTTCCGATGCAGTGAAGGCTTTGGCTAAACAGAAGAAGGCCCGGTCCCATGAGATAACCAACAGGTTTTGGTTAGATGTAGATACACCGGAAAGCCTTGGATTTGCCGAGAAGATGATAAGGTCGTGGGAATAAGCGCAAGAAGTTTTGGCGTTTGGGAGTTACCCGTTTACGGGTTTATTGTAAACCACTGAAGCGGTAACTTCGCTTGGACTTCATCGGTTTGGTAAATAAGTTTGCCTTCCCGCTTACAGCTTATCCGTAGCTCCGTTATGGATACCCCCAAGAGAAGGGAAAAGAGAGGAAAATGGCCGAAAAGATTGCTGTTTTTGTCGCCTGGCCCTATGTGAGTGGGTCTTGCCATTTAGGGCACATAGCCGGTGCCTATCTGCCGCCGGATATATTCGCCCGCTACCATCGTTTAAAGGGCAACGAGGTATTGATGGTTTCCGGCAGCGATACCCACGGTACTCCCATCACTGTTCGAGCAGAGCAGGAGGGAGTATCGCCCAAGCAGATCGTCGAACGCTACCACAACGAGCTTATTAGCTGCTTTGCCCAACTGGGCTTAAGCTTTGACCTGTTCACCTACACCGATACGGAGAACCATTATCGGGTGGCACAGGATATGTTTCTCAAGCTTTTGAATCAAGGGCACATCTACAAGAAAGAAATGGAAACCTTTTACTGCCAACGCTGCAGGAGATCTCTGCCCGATCGTTATGTAGAGGGCACCTGTCCCTACTGCGATTTTCCAGAGGCCCGGGGTGACCAGTGCGACAACTGCGGCAAGCCGTTCGATGCCCTGAGACTAATTGAGCCTCGCTGTCGATTCTGCCACAATCGACCGGCGGTGCGCCAGACAGAACACTTCTTCTTAGACCTCTCTCAATTCCAGCAGCCCCTCTTAGATTGGGTGAATAAACAGAAACACTGGCGGCCCAATGTAGCTAACTTCACCCTGAATCTGCTCAAAGAAGGTCTAAGGGGGCGTCCTATTACTCGAGATATTGATTGGGGCATCCCGGTGCCGGTGAAAGGCTACGAGCACAAACGCATCTATGTCTGGTTTGAGGCGGTCATCGGATACCTTTCGGGTACCATTGAATGGGCCCAGAACAACGGACAGCCCGACAGTTGGACCCAATGGTGGCAGAAACCGATCCGGAGCTACTACTTCATTGCCAAAGATAACATACCCTTTCATACTATCATTTGGCCGGCTATGCTTATGGGCCACGGGGATCTGAATCTGCCTTACGATGTGCCTGCCAATGAATATCTTACCCTCGAGGGAGAGAAGTTCTCCACCAGCCGCAACTGGGCTGTGTGGCTGCCGGATTACCTTTCCCGCCATGCCCCTGACCCTCTGCGTTATTACCTTACCGCCAACGCCCCTGAGAGTCGGGACACTGATTTCGCCTGGAAGGAATTCTGGTTTCACAACAACAATGAACTGGTGGCTACCTGGGGTAACTTAGTTCACCGAATACTGACTTTTACCTACAAGAACTTCGACCGGCAGGTGCCCACTCCCGGGGAACTGGATGAGGCCGACCGGACAATGCTAGCCAAGATAGAGGAGGGATTCGGTATCGTGGGCCAATTGATTGAACAGTGCCGATTCAAAGCTGCCCTGAGTGCGGTTATGAAGCTGACCGCAGAGGCCAACCGTTATTTCGACAGCAAGACGCCCTGGGTCACTATTAAGACAAATCCTCAGACAACAGCAACAACGCTTTTTGTCTGTCTGCGAGTCATTGACTCCCTTAAGACCCTCTTTTTACCCTTTCTCCCTTTCTCATCTCAGGCCTTGCACCAGATGCTGGGATACAATGGTGACATTGCAGGAGAATCGGAGATCAAGACCTTCCGGGAAAAAGAGGAGAGCCACCAGGCGTTGGTCTGGAAAAAACCCCGGAAAGAATTAAGCTGGTCACCCAGTCAATTGCCTTCTGGGCAACAATTGTCCCAACCTCGTCCTTTATTCAAGAAACTGGACGAGAGTGTAGTGGAAGAGGAGGTGGCACATTTGGAGAAAGGAGACTGAATGAAAGATTTACTGTTGACCGAGGTCAGAAAAAACGAAAGGAGGCCAACGGGTTGAAAAAATCCCCTAAATTTGATAGCAATTTGGAACCGCAGCATTTTCAACCGAAACCTGATTGATTCGTAAGAAGTCCCTGAACCTGATTTCACCACAGAGGGCGCAGAGGATGTAAGAGATCCCATTTGTAACATAATTAGGCAATTATATCCGTGCTTTTGTCCGTGTCTGCGTATCTCTGTGGTAGATCTTAGACTTTTTGCTCCGAAAATGATACCAACCTCCCGCAGGTTCCAAACCTGCGGGAGGTTCTCGGGAGGTTCTGGACGCTGTTTTCATCCTTCGTGGTGCCGACTTGGTCGGCACGAGCGCTTGCGAAGGGATCAAACCTTAGAAATTACAGAAAGGAGTGACTCACAATGAAAGTAGGATTTCTGACCAACTATTCAGAGGACGAGCTGAAGTTTGCCTCCCAGGTGGGGTTCACCAGTCTGTCCCTCTCAGCCGGTCCGGGGTCTGCCTTGGATGCCACAAAGCTGACCCCAAAAGAGGCCGATAAAATCAGGAAAACAGCCCAGAAACACAAGATCTATATCTCAGCCATCGGGCATTATTCCAACCCGTTGGATCCCGACAGAACCAAAGGCCAACAGGTGGCAGAGTATCTCCTAACGGCCTTGGATGTCTGTGAGATGTTGGGAGTAAAAGTGTTCACCACCTTCCCTGGCAAAGGAGAAGGAGGTTCTGTGGAGCAAAGCATCGCTCTGTTCAAGGAAGTGTGGTCGCCGATTGTAGAGAAGGCCTCGCGCAAAGGGATAAAGATAGCGTTTGAGAACTGTCACGGCGGGGGGGGCTCTCGACCAGCCGACTGGGACGCTATGTTTGGCGTTATTCCCTCTGAGACCCTGGGACTGGAGCTGGATCCCTCCCATTTATTCTGGCTGGATATAGATCACATCCAGGCGGTCAAAGATTACGGCAGCAGGATTCACCACGTCCATGCCAAAGATACTGAGATACGGGAGGATATCCTGGCCCGGGAAGGCATTGTGGGCCAGGGCTGGTGGCGGTTCAGAATCCCTGGATGGGGAGATATTGATTGGCAGCAGTTTATCTCCGCCCTCCTGGATGTGGGCTACGATGGAGCGATCTCCATTGAACACGAAGACCCTGTATTTGAGGGGAAACGCAGAAGAGAAGGTCTGATCCTGGGATTCAAACACCTTTCTCAGTTCATCTGCCTGTGACAACAAGTCAACAACGGTGGCAGAAGGTTCATTCAGACCTTCTGCCACTCTATTCTGAGTCGGACGGGGTAGCCTCTTTTCTTTGGGGCACAAACTTACTTGACTCGCAAAAAGTCCAAAATACTCCCCCTCCCCTTTATCCCCTCCCCACAGGGGAGGGGAAATGCGGCTTTTTGCGAACGGATCAAACTTCATTCTCAAAGTAAATCATAAACCAGAACTAAGGATAAACGGTGAAGACAAAAATCTTTCTTCCAGTCTTGTTTTCCCTCTTTCTGGGCCTTTTTTTATTTACCCCCTCTGTCCCTGCAGAGAGTATAGATGAGAGATTATACGATCTTCTGCACGATTCTTACCGTTCCCCGACGATGGATGTACTGATGAAAACTGCAACCCATTTGGGCAACCCAGAGAGCGGACTTTGTTTTTGCCTGATGTTCTCCACTTACGGTAACAATTACCAGAAGCAGACAGGCAAGCTTGCCTTCACTGCGATGTCCGCTACAGCGATAGTTGCCCAAGTGCTTAAGCTCTCGGTCAACCGAAGAAGGCCTGAGGGAACCCACTCCAGGTCTAACTCCTCTTTTCCTTCCGGACATGCCACCGGAAGCTTTGCCACAGCTACCGTCCTGGCCCACCGTTATCCTCGATATCGTGCGCTCTCTTATGCCGTGGCTTCAACTATCTGTCTGTCAAGGATCTACCTGGGCAGGCACTATCCCGCCGATGTCTTGGCCGGCGTCCTGTTAGGGTATTTCGGTTCAAGGGTCGTACTTCATTTCCAGGATAAGATACTAAAGATCGAGTTCTGACTGTGAAAAGAATTATCTCCTATCTTCTGCTTGTACTGCTTGTGGTCCTTGCCTTCTGGAGGATTTATCGTCCAGTGCGTCTCTGGGAGGCAGTGCGTCCTATGATGGATACAGTGGTCACAGTCAAGCTCTGTGCTAAAGACAGCTCCACTGCCCAGAATCTGCTCACAGAGGTCTTCGAGGAGATGGAGCGGATTGACCGGATGATGGACAACTATTCCCCCACCAGTGAGATCACTTCTGTTAACTCAACGGCTGGCCAAGAGCGGGTTTCGATTTCGCCAGAAATGGAACAGGTGTTCAAGAGGTCCCAATACTTCGCGGAACTCTCAGGCGGTGCCTTTGACATTACCATCGGACCTATAAAAGAGTTATGGGAATTTGACTCGCCCAATCCCGCCGTCCCTTTGTCTGGACGGCTTGCCGCTGCCCTCACTCTGGTTGGCTATCAGAATGTTCAGCTTGATGGAGGAAGGGTTCGGTTGCTGGAACCAAGAATGAAGCTGGATTTAGGAGGGGTAGCCAAAGGCTATGCGGTGGACTGCGCTGTGGAGTTTCTGAAGGAGAGAGGCGCTAAAAGCGCCTTGGTGGACGCAGGAGGAGATGTTCGCCTGTACGGTAAGAAGCCCTCCGGCAGAGACTGGCAGATTGCTATCCGCCATCCCCGGGGGAAGGAAAAGCTCATTAGAGTGGGGAAAGTGGGACTGCCGGCAGTAGCAACTTCAGGCGATTACGAGAGATTCTTTGTAAAGGACGGGAAAACGTACCATCACATTCTGGACCCCCACACTGGATACCCGGCTGGGAAGTGTGTGAGCGTCACTGTCTGGACACAAATGGCAACAGATGCCGACATTCTGGCCACAGCGGTTTTCGTCATGGGGCCGGAGAGAGGGATGGAGTTAGTTGAACGGTTGGACGATGTAGAAGCCCTGATCTTCTCTGAAAAAGAGGGGAAATTAGAATATTTGGTCTCTGGGGGGGTGAAGGATAAACTCTCCGGGTTTTGACATTAAGGGATCACATTTGACAAGTAAGGAAAGGCAATCAGCGGAACTGGCATTCAGTCTAACTTAAAATCCCCGTATTTCTGGATATGAGCTACCAAGCCACCGTCAGAGAGGATTCTTAGCATCACCGGGGGAAGCGGTCTGGTTTTGAGTTCCAATCCCCTGGTTCGGTTGAAAACTGAACCCGCAGAAAAGTCCACCTCCAGCAGGTCACCTGCAGATACCCCGTCCGTGTTACACTCTAAGGCCGGCAATCCAATGTTTATGGCGTTGCGGTAGAATATTCTGGCGAAGGACTTCGCCAGCACAGCCCCTACACCTGCCAGCTTTATGATTCGGGGCGCATGTT
>JAUWEO010000155.1 GCA_030608245.1 Candidatus Latescibacterota bacterium | reverse complement strand
GATGCAATTCAGTAGATTCCCTCGGGTGAGGTTGGCAAACCTGCCCACTCCCTTAGAAGAGATGTCCAATCTCTCCAAAGCTCTGGGTGGGCCCAGGTTATTTGTCAAGCGCGATGACAGCACCGGTTTGGGATTTGGCGGCAATAAGGTGCGCAAGTTAGAGTTTCTGATGGGAGAAGCACTGGAGAAGAAGGCCGATACAGTCATCACCACCGGAGGGGTACAGTCCAACCACGCCCGCCAGACTGCCGCGGCGGCTAAGAGACTAAACCTGAAGCCTATCTTAGTATTGCGAGGAGAAAAGCCAGAATTATATAAAGGGAACTTGCTTCTGGATACCCTTCTGGGAGCAGAATTGAGATTTGTGCGGGCCTCCAATTCAGAGGAGGCCGACCGGATAGCCTATGAGATAGCCTCTCAAATAGAAGAAAACGGGGGGATTCCTTATGTAATTCCCACTGGGGGCAGCGTTCCTACCGGCTGTCTGGGGTATGTGGCTGCTGCCTTAGAAATAATAAATCAAATTGAGCACAAAGGGATAGAAATTGACTATGCCGTGGTAGCCAACGGTTCCAGCGGCACCCAGACCGGGTTGACCTTAGGCTTCAAAGCGCTGCATAGCGGCATTAAGGTTATCGGGATAAGTGTAAGCCACTCTAAAGAAGAAGTCAAGCGCCAGATATTGAAATTGGGAATTGGGACGGCAGAGAAGCTGGGGATTGACATAGAGCTCGACGAGGAAGATGTTGTAGCTTACGATGAATATGTCGGCCCGGGATATACCGTGCCCACCCGAAAGTGCATAGAGGCAATAAAGCTGTTGGCCCGCACAGAGGGACTTTTCCTCGATCCTATCTACACCGGCAAGGCGATGGCAGGATTGATCGATCTGGTTGAAAAGGGTATATTCAAAAAAGGCCATAATGTGCTTTTCATGCACACTGGGGGCACCCCGGCCCTGTTTGCCACTGAGGAGGTCTTTCAGGATGTTTGAAAAAGCAGAAGGACGAAAAGAATAGCTTGAACCGAATTCGTTTCAATTCAATTAAATGCAGGAGGTGCACAATTTGAGAGACCTGACTGACCTTGCCCTCAATCTGGCAAAGCTTAAGGGCGCCAGCTACGCTGATGTTAGGATAGTGAACCAAAAACAAGAGTCGTTGGAGGTGAAAAACGGCTCGCCTGAGCAAATCAAATACAGCGAAAGCCTGGGCTTTGGGGTAAGGGTGATTATCAATGGAGCCTGGGGCTTCGCCAGCAGCTCCAGGTTAGAGAAAGAGGAGATAGAGAGGGTAACCCAGTTGGCGATCAGAATCGCCCGGGCCAGTGCTACGGCCAAGATCGCCGATGTGGTCTTAAGTCCACTGCAACCTGTCCAGGCAAACTATAAGACCCCCTTTGTCCAAGATCCCTTTGACGTTTCCATCGTCCAAAAGCTGGACTTGCTGCTCAAGGCCGAGGCCCTGCTGCGAAAGGAGCAACAGGTGAAAGTCGCTCGGGGTTCGATGACAACCTGGAAAGAGGAGAAGTCCTTTGCCAGCACAGAAGGCTCATTTATCCAGCAGCAAATTCTCCACTGCGGCGCTGGTGTGATGGCCACTGCCGTCCGAGACGGCGATGTGCAAGTGAGATCCTACCCCAACTCCTTCCGGGGTAATTTCGCCAGCAGTGGCTATGAATTCATAGAGTCGTTGCAATTGGCGCAAAACGCTGAGCGAGTGGCCAGTGAAGCAGTGCAACTGCTCTCAGCCGACCACTGCCCCAGCGAGGTCACCACCGTAATCATCGACGGCTCTCAACTGGCGCTTCAGGTACACGAATCCTGCGGACATCCCATAGAACTGGATCGGGTGTTTGGTACCGAGGCAAGCTACGCCGGCACCAGCTTTCTCACCACCGACAAACTGGGCAACTTCAAATATGGTTCTCCCATAGTGAACATCGTGGCTGATGCTATCACAGAAGGTGGCCTGGGGACCTTCGGCTTCGATGACGAGGGTGTCCCCGCCCAAAGCGTCCAGATCGTCAAAGACGGCATCTTCGTTGGATATCTCACCTCCCGAGAGACCGCCGCCCGACTGGGCATAACAAGCGGCGGGGCAATGCGTGCCGATGGCTGGAACCGAATTCCTCTCATAAGAATGATAAATGTAAGCTTAGAACCAGGGGATTGGAGATTCGAAGATATGATAGCCGATACTGATGAAGGTCTCTACTTGGAGACCAACAAAAGCTGGAGTATCGATGAAAAAAGGCTCAACTTCCAATTCGGCACCGAGATCGCCTGGGAGATAAAAGGCGGAAAGCAGGGCAAAATGCTGAAAAGCCCCACTTACACCAGCATAACCCCTCAGTTTTGGGGCTCCTGCGATGCCATAGCCAACCGGAACTACTGGAAGATGTGGGGCACACCCAACTGCGGGAAGGGCGAGCCGATGCAAGTGATGCACACCGGTCACGGCGCCTCCCCGGCCAGATTCCGAAACATACAGGTGGGGGTAATGAAATGACAGATAGGGGACAAACGTTATCGCTGTTGAAAAAGACCCTTGGCCTCTCCGCCGACGCCGATCAGACAGAGATATTCTTCTGGGCCAACGATTCACACCTGACCAGGTTTGCCAACAATTACATTCATCAGAATGTGTCTGAAAAAAATGCATCCCTATCTATAAGAGTGATCCTGGGCAAAAAGATCGGTTCTGCCTCCACCAACCTTTTGGACCCCAAGTCGATCCAGAATACCGTAGCAAAGGCTATCCAGATAGCACGCAATCAGAGAGACAATCCCCACTTTGAATCTCTTCCCTCCGCTGAAGGCAAATATGCCTCGGTCAACACCTTTGATGCTGAAACCGCCTCTGTTACTCCTGACCAGAGGGCTAAAATAGCCAGGAAGGTTATCGAGGTGGCGAAGAAGGGTCACCTTACTGCCTCAGGTGCTCTTTCCACAGGAGTAGTACAGGTGGGAGTGGTTAACTCTCTGGGCATACAGGTATGCCAATCCTTCAGCCGAGGTGCACTCAGAATTGTATTTCAAGCCTCCGACGGGGCTTCTGGATATGCCGAGTCTTTTTCCACCAAGGTGAGGCAGATCGACCCTGAAGAGATGGCCCATCAGGCAGCCGAGAAATGCGCCCAGGGCGCCCACCCGGTGGACCTTCCACCGGGCCAATACACGGTTGTACTAGAACCTTACGCGGTAGGAAATATGCTGGAATTTCTCGCCTATCTGGGATTTGGAGCTTTGGCAATGCAAGAGGGCAGGAGCTTTATGTGCGGCAAACTGGGACAGAAAATTACCGGACAGAGCATAACTATCTGGGACGACGGTGGTTCTCCCCAGGGTATGCCTCTGCCCTTCGATTTTGAAGGGATACCTAAACAGCCAATCACTTTGCTTGAGAATGGCATTGCCCAGGCAGTGGTGTACGATTCTTACACTGCCGGTCGTGAGGAAGGAAAAGTCTCTACCGGGCATGCCCTGCCCGCACCTAACACATTTGGCCCTGTACCTCTGAATCTGTTTATGAAAAACGGCAATTCTGGCCTTCGGGAGATGATAGAATCCACAGAGCGGGGAATTTATGTGACTAGATTCCACTACACCAACCCGTTAGAGCCCATTAAGGCGGTCATCACTGGAATGACCCGGGATGGCACCTTCCTGATAGAAAACGGACAGATTAAAAAGGGGGTGAGGAACCTCCGCTTCACCCAGAGTATCTTAGAGGCCTTATCCAATGTGTCGCTGATTTCCCAGGACACAAGACTTGTGTCCGGACTGGATGATGAACTGGGAGGCACAGTGGTACCTGCCTTGAAGATAGAGAAGTTCAATTTCACCGGGGCAACTGCAGCGGTGTGATTTCACAATGCAGGTGATTAAAAAGATTGCCCTCACAGACTATCAGGATTGACGATGTTTGATTTCTTGCGAAATGCCTTTGCTGTGGGCTCCCAAGAGGATAGTGCTGGTGTCCAGCAGATATCCAAGGAAAGACAAAAAGAACTTATAGAAACGTTGGCTAAGGCTATCGTTGAAAGGGGACTTTCAGCGCCGGCCACACTGTTTCTGGAGTCTGTGAAGCCGATGAATTTCCTGGGCAGTCAGGCAATGCTTTTCTTGGAACCCATCATAAAAGTGGTATTTCCTTACCAAAGCTACTCAGAAGTGGCCATTTTACTGGAAAATAGAGATTGTATCGAACAACTTATCTTAGAGTTGGAGAAACTCCCGGTCAGGAATCCCCACTCGCCTGAAAAGGAGGAAGAACGGAGGTGAGAGAAACGGAGCAGATCACTTCTATCTTAGCCACCGATTGCGGCAGCACCACTACCAAGGCTATTCTTATCGAGAAAAGAGGGGAGGAATATCGGTTGGTGGTGAGAGGTGAGGCCCCTACCACTGTAGAGGCTCCGTTTGAGGATGTCACCCGGGGTGTGTTGAATGCCATCCGTGAAGTGGAGGAGCTTGCCGACCGCAAGATATTGGATGGTGAGAAGATAATAACCCCCCATCAGACTGAAAAACAAGGTGTTGACATCTATATTTCCACCTCTTCTGCTGGTGGGGGGCTTCAGATGATGGTAGCCGGGGTGGTGAAGACAATGACGGCGGAGAGCGCCGCCCGAGCTGCCTTAGGGGCAGGCGCGATTGTGATGGATATTATCGCCTCCAACGATGGCAGATTTCCTTACCAGAGAGTAGAGAGAATACGGAGATTGCGTCCAGATATGATCTTGCTCTCCGGAGGGGTGGACGGCGGTACCATTTCCCATGTC
>JAUWEO010000203.1 GCA_030608245.1 Candidatus Latescibacterota bacterium | reverse complement strand
GGAGGGATTCTGCACCTTTTCGGGAATATGCTGTACCTATGGATATTCGGCGACAACATTGAGGATGTCTTGGGGCATCTCCGCTTTCTGCTCTTTTACTTAGGCTGTGGGATTATCGCTGCTGGAGTGCAAGTGTTTTTTGAGCCGAACTCTCAGTTGCCGATGATCGGTGCCAGTGGAGCAATTGCTGGCGTTCTGGGAGCTTTTCTGATCTGTTTCCCCACCGCCCGGGTGTACACATTGGTATTTCCGTTCTTTTTCCGAGCCCTCAGAATCCCGGCTTTATTCTTCCTGGGACTGTGGTTTCTAATCCAGTTGAGTAATGCATTGGGGAGCTCTACCGGTGGGATTGCTTGGTTTGCTCACATCGGAGGTTTTATTGCCGGGGTTGTCCTGATACGCAAATACCGAAGAGGTAGAACCAGGTTCACTAAAATCAGAGCTTAACTATTTTCCAAGATGCACGACTTTTATCTGGAAAAGCCGCTCTTCGGGCATTGTCCAAAGTTGCAGGGCCAATTTCTCCTGAGCTTCACTCTCACAGTTTCGGATACTTTCCAGCACCTCTGGACGTAGTTTCACCTCCAGTTGCTCTGTGTTGTTAAGCGCTACAGCGCAAGGTTCCATTGCCTCCATTATCTGTATGCCGCCATTACCCACAGTAGCTGGGGTGGAGAGTTGAAGCCCATCAACAATACAGGAAACAGGAGGAACATTACCGGTAAATGCCTTTATCTTAAAAGAGAAAGGGATCTCTCCCAATCTTTGTGTTATCGCCTGTCCCATCCTTAATCCAACTGTTACATAGGGACCCAAATGGCTGTGGAACTGCTTAGCTCTTTCCAACTCAGGGGGTATCTCTAACAATCTCCTCCTCCTTGTTATCTATTCGGTTATGAGAGAATTTCTTGATAAAAAGCGGAATAAGGACAAGCTGACTGATGATACCTGGTAACCCGATTGTGACGCCGCCAACCACAGCAACCAGCGGGGTCACAGGGAGATTCAGGATATGCAACATCGCCCACCAGGCCAAACCATAAACGATCCGACCAGCGATTATCGCAGCTGGCAACGCAATCCAGACATTGATCTTAAATCGTTTATGCAACCACCCACTTATTGCCCCGTAAGTCATCAACTCCGGAACCATCATCAGCACCGTGGGGAAAGGAGGCATCCCTGTCAGCAAAAAGCTCAAGACCGGGCTGAATAATCCCACCAAGACGCCGCTGAATGGTCCGAACAGAAGTCCCCCTATGAGAACTGGAAAGTGCATCGGTAGAAAAACCTTACCTGCAATCCCGAACTGGTGAAAGAGCAAAGGCACAAGCACACCCAGAGCAATCAACAAAGCAGTGTAGACCCAGAAATGAGTAGCATGAGTTCTATTTGTCAGCATTGGTTGACTCGCGGTCATTTTTCCTTATATTGAATTGTCTGTAGTTCAATAAAATTTGGTTTTTCTGCCCTGGTTTTTCCTGTCGTTTTGCTTCGTTCCTTTCCCTACTTATTGAAAGCCTACAAGCTAAAATATAAGCATATAAGGCGGACGCAGCGAGTAAAGTAGGTTCTTCTCCACGTCCGCCTTACGCTATTCATAGGCTTCAAAACTTGGTGGTCATCCCAATGGCGAATGTTCTTTTGGGCATCGAATAAAGACCTGCTGCCCCGCCAGAGAGGTCTGCATAGATCTCATAGCCCTTATCCAAGATATTGTCGACCGCAAGGAATGCTCCCAGACCAGGAATCACCTCGTAGCTCAACTTGGTATTGGCTACAAGGTAATCAGAAATGGGCTCCTTTCGACTGTCTCCGGCGAAATAGTCAGCCACATATTGACCACTCAGAGAAACAGCAAGCCTGTTTTTTGCATACCTCACGGCAAGATCGATCTTGTCTCCTGGCCGTCCTGTGGTCTTTTCACCTGGGTCAAGGTAGGTGTAGTAAATCCGACCTGAGAGTCCCTTACTGATCATCTGAGCCCTGAGGCCGATCTCCATCCCTTTAAACTTGAATTCCCCGGTGTTTTGGAACTGGAACATTGGCGGAGGATTGAGGTTTTTCTCGACCTGGATGAGATTTTCGCCCTTCATCCTGTATCCAACAAGATCGATACTAACCCCTTCTACTATCCGTTGGACAAGCCCCACCTCGTAGTTCCAGACCTCTTCCGATTTGAGATCGGTATTGGACGGCGGGAACAAGTACAACTCATTGATTTGAGGAGCGCGGAAGCCCTTGTTAACGGCTCCCCGTAGGACCGTTCCCTCTCTCGGATGGACGACCAGCCCCACCTGAGGACAAAACACGTCGCCTGCAATCTCATCGTGGTTGTATCGTGCACCGAAGGTGAGGATGAGCTTTTCTAAAAGGATCTGCTCATCGTGGAAGAAAACCGCATATTCGGTCTTGTCCCACTCGCCTTTTGAAACTCTTTCTCCGCCTTGCTGTCTGAATTCTGCCCCCAGAGTTAGCTCATTTCCGGCAAAAACACTTCCTGAGCCATTAAGCACTACACCATTGGTGAAGTCCTTAGAGTGCCAGCCGTCAGAGAATTCGTGCTCACCGAAATTTTGGTAGACCTTAAGCAAGCCGTTGCACCTCTCCCATTTACCCATAAGAGTCAGATCCACTGCGCCTCTTTTATAGTCATTCCAGGTTTCCGAAGCCGGGGTATCGGGATCGGTAGCTCTCAGCGGTTCTTCCTTATGCCCGGTGAAGTACTTACCAGTGAGAACTGCCTCCAGATCGTCGGGGATTCCGTAACCAATCCGAGCGGTGAAATCGCTGCCGTCATATGCAGAATTCGGCAGATGGCCGTCGCTCTGCCGTTTGTCTGCGGTAGCATAAAAATTCAAAGATTCTCTCGATCCCCCAGCACGCAGTCGGTGCTGGTAAGTATTGTGAGTACCGTATGAGAGGATGTAATCCATCTCCATAGGTTCTGTGGGCCTTCTAGTGATGATGTTAATTACCCCTCCCAGGGCATCTGAGCCATAGAGGACTGATGCCGGTCCCCGAACCACCTCAATGCGCTCCACATTGTCCAAGGGAAGCGAATGGGTAACCGTGCAGCCGAAAAGCCCCATCTTTACCGGTCGTCCATCTACCAGCACCATTACCTTCCTCCCTCTTCCACCGATGCCTCTGATATCGACATCGGCTCTTCCGAAGGCTCCTGTGCGCTGGACAAAGAGCCCTGGCAGTGTATTCAAGATATCCGTGCAGGAGTTGGCATTCGAGGCCTCGATATCCTCTCGAGTAATGATGCTTACAGTCGCTGATAGATCCTTGACTGATTTCTCTGTCCGAGTTGCCGTTACTACAATCTCCGGAACCTCGTATTCCGGTGTTCCCCCTTCTTGTCCCTGGACTATAGGTGGCAATAGGAACAGAAAAAATGAGATCCAGAAAGATATTTTCTTATTAGG
>JAUWEO010000137.1 GCA_030608245.1 Candidatus Latescibacterota bacterium | reverse complement strand
AGTTTGGCCACCTGATAAGCTTCATGAGGCCCAAAAATCCGTTTCGGGTAGTAAATAGAGTCCTGACTGATCACGCCTTCTCTTTTGAACTGCTCAAAGAGATCAATAAACTGTCCCTCTGTGACCTCTTTTGCCTTCTCATTGAAGGCCCCGATGGAGTTAGCCATCACCCCTGTTTTAGGGGCTGATTCGTGACTGTATTTCACTTGATAGGTCATTTTTTCTCCTTTTATTGCGTTATTCTTCAGCCATTCTTCACTGTTCTCTTTAGTTCCCGTTCAGAGCTGATGCCTTGATGATAGGGATGATAAGTGAAGCTTAGCCAGCGTGGGGGAAGCTTTTAGAGCTGACACAAGATGCCTTTCGTGCGGCATCAAACCATACTCAAAAAGAAAAAGCCCTCTCGGGATGATTGGGCTACAAAGATGCCCCTGTGGGCTAAAACCTCGGAGTGGGCTTTTTCGGGGCAGATTATCAAAGATAACCGTCATTCTGTTATCTCATTCTCTATGTTAAAATGCTGGGGGAAACTTATGCTGCGGGCAAAACACAGGACTGGCCCCAGCAATGGCAGATAACGTTTCGCTGATATGAGAAGTGCGAGCGCAGCGGGGATTTGGGCGAAAGCCGAAGGCTATAGCCACATATCCGCTGTCGCCCGAGTCCATTAGCACCGACCAATCCGAAGGATTGCAAGAGTTACGAACCCGCTCATGTTTCTCCCTCTGTTTCTATCCACCCTTTAAGACGATTCGTCAACTCCTGAACAAAGTTCTGGGCTGTTTCTAACAAATCTTTTGCTTCCTCTTCAGTAATTGTAAAACCTACACCATAATCTCCAACAAGCCTTTTATCATAGGCATCATTAAGTGCTTTCCCCAAATTTCTTTCAAAAATTCCTGTTTTCACAAAACGCTCTCCAAACAAACTTATTACACCTTTGTGGGAGGAACCACTGAAACCCTCGGTAAGAAGCACCGCTTCTGCTGTAAAGAACATCGCATAATAACACCTTGAAACACAGGAATCATAATCTCTGATATCTAAAGCGTATTCGGCTGTACGTAGGAATTTATCCGCTTTCTCTACAAGATCCCTTATTTCTTTCATGCCGCTACGCCCTCTTTCTTCACATTCAACATAAACGGAGAATTGTAATTTTCAAAGAAATGCTCGGGAATTGCTATAACTGAAACGAGCTCACCTTGTTCAAGAAGTATGTCAAACAGAAGATCGCTCAAACCTTTTCTAACCTCAAAAGGATTGAGTGATTCATCAACCAGTACAAGTATATCAACATCTGATTCTCTCGTAGCTTCTCCCCTTACATAAGAACCATATAGTATGACCTGCTTGATCCTTGCTCCATATATCTTTATCAGGTATCCTTTTATTTGATTTACTAAATGTTTTATTCTCGCGTCCATTTTTTCACCTCTCAGAGCGGGGCTCTGAATTTCGGACAACGGGGCGGCGGCTAAACGATGCGAATTACTTGGCCCATTCCCGACTTTCAGCGGAGTCAGAAACCGCAAGTATGCAACGTTAACCTATCACCGCAAAAGCTGAGCTGAAACTGCACATTTCCTCGGAGAAGATAACCCAATAATCCTGCTTTGTCAACTGTTTTTTGTCTCTTATAGGCGCTGAATCTGACAGGCAATCGGTGCAAATTCAGAAGGATAACTACATCTGAATATTCTACTTATTTGCCATGCCGGGCGGCGCACAGGCAGGCTGGGGAACAGGAAGAGAATACTCCTCCTTCAAGTAACAATAAGTTGAGAGAAACTTTTATGACTGGCACAAAATGCCTTTCGCACGGGGCATCAAACCATGCTCACAAAGAAAAAGCCCTGTCGGGATGATTGGGCTACAAAAATGCCCCTGTCGTCTAAAACCTCGAAGCGGGCTTTTTCAGAGGCACTTTACTGAAGATTATCAACGATAACCCGAAATGCATAGTTTACTGAAGAACAACAGGATCGGGAGCAAACTTGCAGTGAGTACTCGCGTTCTTAGTGCCCTTTGCCGTCCACTTCCCTAAACTTCTTTAACTGCCTTTGGAGAAAGCCATCCTCGGGGGTCAGAGCTATCGCCTTTTTGATCGTGGCTATGGCTTTGTCGTAATCTCCTGTCTCGTAATATAGCTCAGCGACGGTACTTAAGTAATGAGGATTGTCAGGCTTCAAATTTATCGCCTCTTCGCATTCCCCTATCGCCTTGTCCAATAAGCCTTCCTTTTGATAACGCTTGCCAAGGTTATAATGGGCTTCAGCCCGCGTTGCCTCAAGCTGGGAGAAAACCTCCCGGTTGATCTGATGAACGGGCTGGTCAGACCCCACCACTTCGATAGAGATATCTATGTCCACTTCCGCTGGGAAGACGCACACTTGATTGCTACAGGCCTGATAGCTGAATTTCCCTCGGAGGATCCGTTTTCCAGTTGGGAAGTCCTTTGAGACCGCAACTATCCCTCCAATGATCACTCTTCCCCCGTAGACTGCCAACCTTTGATTGGAGAAGCTGAATACTTTCTCCTCCGGCGGGGGATAGATAACCTCACTGAAGTTCAGACCCGGCTTCTCCTCAAACTTCAACTCCATGGGGATCAGGTAATCTAAGGAGGGAATATGCGCATTGATGTGCCACCCCTGAGGAATAGCAACCAGGATAGCCACCTGGAAACGCCCTCCAGGATGCACCTTGTCGAGGGAAATGACCCCCTTCGCCTTGACTGAATTTGTGCGGTCTCCCCCCTGCCCGTATGCGAACAATGGGATAAGGAAAATAACGATCCAACAGGAAAAAAGCCTCTTAAATGACATAGGTGCTCTCTCCAATAAAAAAAGTGTGCTCTACTATCCACAGAAGCGGAAAGCTAAATAGCGGAGGGATTCTCCGCTACTCCAAGATACTATTCTGCTCCTTTGAGAACTCAGCGGAGCAGAAGCATCCTCTTTGTCTCCGACCGACTGCCTGCTTTGATTCTGTAAAGATAGACCCCGCTTGCCACCTCTCTTCCAAGGTCATCCCTGGCGTCCCAGACAACCTTGTAGACATTCGCCGGCTGGGCCTTATCCACCAGTGTCCTGACAGCCTGACCTAAGGTGTTGTACACGGTCAAATTGACCTTACACCCTTCTGCCAGCGCATAGGAGATGACAGTGGACGGGTTGCCCGGGTTCGGATAGTTCTGATAGAGTGCGAACCTCTCCGGAGCAACTATCACTTCCAGACCCTGTGTGGCGATGGAGTTCAGATGGGAATCTGCATCGAACAGGTCGAGCTCATCTATCCTGATGTGAGATCCTATTGCCGCATCGCTTAAGGCCCTGAAGTGCAGCTTGCTCAGCAGCCCGTTGGCTTTGGTGGAGGCTGACCTTACCAGGCCGTTCAGCACCCAGACCTCGCCGTCCTCACCTGGAATTGCCACAAACAGAGATTTACCTTTCAGCAGATCACCCTCTGTGGCCCCGAGGAACTGGACACCCTCTGAATCGAAGCAGACCTTCAGGCCGTAGCTTGCCAACTCCGTCAGGCCATTAGCAGAGACAGCGACGGTGATCTCCGAGCCTTTCCTGGCAATATCCAGGGAAGCAGTTGCCTCCACGTTCCTGCCAGATGGAGTCTCGGCAACCAGTTTGGCCGTACCTCTGATCGCGCCGAACTGAGCCACAAACATGGCGAAATCGTCTGTCCACACCCTACCGTCTCCGTCCAAGTCATAGATAGGATCGAAGTCCTCGTCACCTTGCTGCCGACCAAACTGGGTTACAAACATCACGAAATCCTCAGTCCAGACCCGGCCATCCCCGTTGAAGTCACCGCTGTGCCGAAAAGGCATGATGGTTACCAACACGGTGTCAGCGAAGCTTGCACCCAGACAGTCGGTGGCGGTCAGGGTGATCAGGTGTTCTCCTATGGATAACCTCGCATAGGGAAGAGTCTTTCCCGTTCCAAATTCGCCGTCCATGTCAGAGCACCATACCAGGTGGGGATCCTCCAACTCCAACTCCTCCGGGTCGTATCCCCACCCCGAGAAGAGGATCTCCTCCTCCTGGCTGAATACGGAACTATCGGCGGGGGTGTGGATAGCGGCAAAAGGCGGCCTGTTTACCTCAGGCCGTGGGGGTGTCTCAATAAAGACAGATGCAATATCTTCGCCAAGCCCTATTTTCCGCTCTTTCAATCGTACCGCTGCTTTCACCTGAACTTCCTGGCCTTCACTGCCCATCGAGATGACCCAGTAGCTTTCGGAATACCAATATTCCTCACCCTGGACGAATCCCGTGACAGTATCCGCTATTGCCCCCACCGGAGGGTCAAGGGACCAGGCGCATTCGTAATCGGTAAGCTCGCCTTCGGTTTCAATATTTAGCCTCAATCTCTCTTTTCCCCCGGCGGCTGCGAATATGGGAGGCTCGGGCCAACCAGGCCACTCTAGGTCGGGAAAATCCAGGAACATAAAATCGATGTACATCTTGATCGTATTGACGCTCTGTAAGCTGCTTTTATCTCCATAGATATAAAGGGAGTTCTCAACTGCCCGTGTTTCGGAGGTGACAGAACAACTCCCGCCAGCCGTCGGCCAAACCGGATCGAACAGCAGCTCCGTGTTTTTCAGAAAAGCGTATTTGGTCTCCTCGTGAACCTCTGTGGTCAAATCGTCGGTGAAATAGCCTTCCGGGACGAACTCCACCCTCTTTGGTACCCCTCCTGGGCTGTTAAACACGTGGAGTACGGGCATGAAGAGGTCGGGACCTCCTGGAGTAAGCCTTGCCTTAACGAAGACCCTCTCGAGCTTGGCCGGTAGTACCTGGATAAAAAAGGTTTCCCCCCGGAACAGGGAGAGGGAGGGTTCCATACCGAGTCGATAAATATCCACAGACGGTTCATACCAAGTCCCGGGCCGGATGTCGGCAGGAACTATCAGATAATTGGTTGAGTATTGACCTGTGAAAGACGTCCTCCTCTTTTCTAGCTGTGGGGGTGGTAAAGCTGCGGGAAAGTAATGAGGCTCACAATAACTCCCAGCCCAATGGCATTCATATTCGTACATATCAGCCGGTCCCTCGATCTCAACCTTCAGCTCCACAATCTCACCAGCATGTACATCTATGTGTTGTTCCCATGGAATTAGCTCCGATGGCTTC
>JAUWEO010000257.1 GCA_030608245.1 Candidatus Latescibacterota bacterium | reverse complement strand
ATTGGGCACCAGGATCATATTATTGGAGATCATCTTGAGGGTCACATTTTTCCAGCCTATGTCGGCGACATATCCTTCCTCTCCGCTTTCCAGGCGGATGTAATCGCCGATCTTGATCTGTTTGGCTGCAGTCAAGTGAATCCCGGCGAAGAAGTTAGAAAGAGTGTCTTGTAAGGCCAGAGCCACTGCCAGACCACCGATGCCCAGTCCGGTGATTAGCGGAGTTATCGAAACCCCCAACCCGTTCAACAGAATCAGGGTGCCCAAGGTTAAGATCGTTACCTTTATTACATTCTGGGTAAGAGAGGTGACGGGAAGCGCCTTTTCCATCGCCTGGGTGTGAGCTCGGAACAACTCCACACAGATTCTGGCGGTGATAAAACTCACCGAAAGCACGGCTGCCGAAAGCAGTCCCTTGTTTATTAGATTCAAGACTGAACCACTTAGGTTCCACATCCCCGCCGCCAGATAGATGCCCAGCATAACTGACCAGAGTATGATCCAGCGATAGATGGCATGAATAACGATATCGTCCCCTTGCCACTTAGTCTTAGTCGCGATCTTGCTCAGGAATTTGAGTACGATTCTTCTGATCACCAGGCCTACGATCCAAAACAGGAATATGACTAAAACCGGCGACAGCTTACCGAACCACCCAGCACTCACTAAGGATCTTAAGAAATTCATCTGATATCCCCCTTACTTTCTCGTTATGTCTAAAGATACTTGCTCCCATTTAACTTGATACCAGAATTTTCCACTTATTGGACGCAGATAAACGCAGATTGTCAAGATTATAAATACTATTTTCTGCGGTTATCGGCGAAAATCTGCGTCCTAATTAATTTGTAACCACTAATTGCACGAATAGTCCGGATTTACCTCAACAGCACCGATTCCCGATGGAATGTCCGAAAGGCGAGATGGAGTCCCGCAATCGCATAGACCAAAGACGAGAGAAAAGTGCTGGTGATGTGAGCTGTTTCAGCGATACCCATAAATAGCTCGCGGATCAAAAGCATTGTGTTAAACAGCGGGACAAAGAATATCCAGCCAGGCGGATTGCTGGGAATAGCCTGCATAAACACTATCGGAAGCACAGCGACTATGGTTAAAGGAGTGAGATAGGTCTGTGCCTCCCGGAAAGAGCGGGCGAACAGACTGATGGCCATCTCCACCGAGGCCACCAGACTCGCCACCAGAAACAGGGAGAGAAAAAGCAAGACAACGGTGTCCGCGGAGAGGTACAGTTCTGTGGTAATCTGCTCTCCGAACTGGGCGAGTATCCTGGTGCCGAAGCGGAAGGCCAAGATAAGACTGAGGCTCATCAAAAGGACAGAGAGCATAGCCATAGCGAGGGTGGCGAGGAATTTCCCCGTGACCAGTTCTTTTCTGGTTGCCGGCGAGGCAATGAGCACCTCCAAGGTCTTGCGTTCTTTTTCCCCAGCGGTGGCGTCGATGGCCAGGGTCATCCCCCCGGTGATGGTGCCCATAACGGCGATCATAGCGACAAACAGGCCCAGAAGAAAACCTCCCATCTCTCTGCCGGTGGCTGTATTCTGTCGCGTTAAGATTATAGGATTCAGGATTTGCGGATCTAAATTCAATTGCTCGAGTTGTTGCTTAGCGATTTCATCTGAGAACTGGCGGACTGCCCTTCTCACTTTGTCAGCGGCGCCGCTCGACTCCTCCTTCGTCCCGTCAAAAATGAGGAGAACTTCAGCAGCCCCGCTTTCCGCTGGGCCTTTCTCTATTCGCAGGGCGCAGTCGATGTAACCTCCCCGCAAGGCCCACTCTACCTCTTCTGTCCCCACAATAAGGAATTTCCCACTGGAGGC
The DNA here is from genome assembly GCA_030608245.1 of Candidatus Latescibacterota bacterium. Taxonomy (GTDB): domain Bacteria; phylum Latescibacterota; class MVCY01; order MVCY01; family MVCY01; genus MVCY01. The sequence continues at coordinate 545 of JAUWEO010000257.1, read as the reverse complement.
CAGGTCACTGGCTAACTGCGGGAATCGCTCCGGATAGAGGATAGCTACCTTGGAAGGTTTCTCTTGTATTTTTTTTGCCTTATGGCTCATCAATGTTATTGGCAACAGAATCAATACCGGAAGCAACAGGGGCACGATAAAGGTGGCATAGAGAGTTCTTCTATCCCGAAAGGCGTTCTTCAGTTCCTTGTGGAAAATGGCGTGAATGGCTCTGCAAATCATAATTATCCCTGTACTACGTCTATGAAAGCATCCTCTAATCCAGCCTTACCGGTCTTCTGTTTTAGTTCTTCGGGAGTGCCCAGGGCGCGGATTCTGCCCTGGTGAATTACGGCAACCCGATCACTCACTTGTTCGGCCTCGCTCATTATGTGAGTGGAATAGAGGATACACTTTCCTCTGTCCCGTTCTCTCTTGATCAGTCCCAGAATGGTCTTTTGAGTAAGTACATCCAACCCGGCAGTGGGTTCGTCCAACAGCAGAACAGGTGGATCGGCCACCAGGGCTCTGGCCACTGCCACCTTCTGTTTCATTCCCTTGGAGAG
>JAUWEO010000011.1 GCA_030608245.1 Candidatus Latescibacterota bacterium | reverse complement strand
CGTGTTAGGCCCTATTGGTTCTGTCTGTTGGGTTCAATAGTGTCTGCGGTCTTTTTTGCCCTGTTGAGCAGCGTAAGCCTCTGGATGGCTATACCCTTTGTGGAAACCATCTTCTCATCCCCGGGGACAGTCATTGAACCCCCCCGGACTGAAAACTTGCTCAGTAAATCCCAGGTACCTGAACAGAAACACATAGAGGATAGGGACTTGAAACCTAAGATTCCCTTCTTAGAGAGGTTGAAGTTAAAGCTTGAAAGCAACACGAATCAGCTAATCGGGGGAGCGACAAAGAGGCAGACCCTGAAGCACCTCTGTCTGGTTCTGGCGTTGGCCGTTTTTTTGAAAAACCTCTTCGGCTACCTCCACGCATACCTGATAGTTCATGTGGAGGAAGGAGTGGCCAGAGATTTCAGGAACAGCCTCTATGGGCACTTCCAGGATCTGCCCTTGGGCTATTTTGACAAGAACCGGGCTGGGGTTTTAATTTCCCGGGTGACCAACGATGTAGGGGTCCTCAATCGAAGTCTCCGGGTGACCTTCACCACCCTGGTTCAAGACCTTTTCCTGGCCATTTTCTATCTGGGGATTCTTCTTATCCTCAGTTGGAAGCTGACTTTATTCGTGATAGCGGTGCTGCCTGTGACTCTGTGGATTATTGCCAAAATCGGACTAAAACTTCGGAAATACAGTGCCCGTTCCCAGGGGAGAATGGCAGATATAACCTCGGTCCTGCAGGAGACGATCTTTGGGATTAGAGTGGTGAAAGCCTTTGCCATGGAGAGGTTTGAGATCGCTAAGTTCCGTCGAGCGACCCAGCGGTACTTCAGTACGGTCAGGAAACGCATTAGAGTGGCAAAGTTGGCATCGCCGGTGACCGAATTCTGGGGGACAGCAGTGGGACTGCTACTGTTGCTCTACGGCGGCCTTCAAGTGCTGGAAGGCGGGTTGTTAGCCCCAAAGGAGTTTATCGGCTTTCTGGCGTTTCTGTTCTGCCTAACTGACCCCCTGAAGAGACTGGGACGGGCCAACAACCAGATTCAGGAAGGACTGGCTGCAGGAGAAAGAGTGTTTGAGGTTCTGGATACCCGTCCCTCCATTCAGAACAGCGATGGAGCGATCCGCATAACGGACATCACAGAGGGGATCAGATTTGTAGATGTCTGGTTCTGGTATGAGGATGGAAATGATGTATTGAAGGGCATTGATTTAGAGATAAAGGCAGGAGAGACGCTGGCGCTGGTTGGACCTACCGGTTCGGGTAAATCAACCTTAGTAGACTTAATTCCCAGATTTTACGACCCCTATCAAGGAAGAGCAGAGATAGACGGAACAGACCTCAAGAAGATCGAGATCGGCTCGCTTCGCCGTTTAATGGGAATTGTCACTCAGGAAACGATACTTTTCAACGACACGGTCTGGAACAACATCGCCTACGGCACCCCTCAAATGATCGAGGAGGAAGTGATTAAAGCAGCTAAGGCGGCAAATGACCACGATTTCATCCTGAAGCTGCCCCAGGGGTATCAGACATTGATAGGCGACCGAGGCGTCAGGCTCTCTGGGGGGGAAAGGCAGAGGTTGGCCATTGCCCGCGCCATACTGAAAAATCCGGCCCTGTTGATCTTCGACGAGGCCACATCGGCGTTGGACACTGAGGCAGAACTGTTGGTGCGGGAGGCGATCACGCACCTCATAAGAGGGAGGACCTCAATAGTAATCGCCCACCGGCTCTCCACTGTGCAGAACGCCGACCGGATTGTTGTCTTGGACGGCGGACGGATTGTTCAACAGGGCTCTCACCAACAATTGATGAAAGAAGATGGACTCTACCGAGTTCTGTACAGAAAACAATTCCGCGACAACTCAGATAGAGAGGATTTCGATTAGTCTAAGCAGGCTCAAGTTTGTCTGTTTCTGGAATCTCCAGGCATAGTCGAGGTTCGAGACCTCCACCCGATTGGAGATGATCCCCACCATCTTATCGGTGTTGCCTTTAACCAGTTGCTCCACAGCAGCGGCTCCCAATCTGGAGGCAAGCACTCTATCTAAGGCAGTAGGCGATCCACCCCTCTGTTGATGACCGAGCACAGAGACCCTCACTTCAAAACCCGTTCTATCCCCTATCTGCTGGGCTATTCTAAACGCCCCTCCTGATTCGTTTCCCTCGGCTACGATGATAATGCTTGAGCGTTTTCCTCTCTGATAACCCTTCACTATCTTTTTGCACATCTTCTCCAGATCGGTATCTTTTTCGGGGATGAGCACTTCTTCGGCGCCTCCGGCAAGTCCGGTCTCCAGGGCTATAAATCCTGCCTGTCTGCCCATTACTTCCACTACGAAGAGCCGCCTGAGGGAAGAGGCGGTATCCCTGATCTTATCGACGGCCTGCAAAGCGGTATTTACCGCGGTGTCGAATCCAATGGCGTAATCTGTGCCTGCTATGTCGTTGTCTATGGTAGCTGGCACTCCGATAGTAGGCACTGACCATTTAGCGCTCAACTCGTGTGCACCCCGGAAAGAGCCGTCTCCTCCGATGACCACCAGTCCCTCAATCCTGTGTTTCTTTAGGGTATCAACTGCTTTTTTGATCCCTGCTTCTGTCTTAAACTCCAGACAGCGGGCAGTCTCCAGAATAGTGCCACCGTGGTTGATGATGCCCCCCACGCTGCTTAGATCCATTTCTACCAATTGATTCTGGATAAGTCCCTCGAATCCTCTTTTTATCCCGCTTACGCTCAGACCGTGATATATAGCGCATCTTACTACTGCTCGGATGGCTGCATTCATACCAGAGCAGTCACCTCCGCTGGTCAATATCCCAATCTTCTCCATTTTCATCTCTCTTTGTTCTCTGGTTTTCAAAAAACGGGGAGAGACACAGTGTCTATCCCCGTTTTCGCTTGAACTCCTGGAGGGCTCAAAAGGGCAGGTTCTCTTTCTCTCCCTCTGGTGCTCCCTGCTCAGCAGAAGGGGCGGCAACTTCAGCGGGAGCAGCTCCTTTGGCATCTAACATCTGCATCTGCTGGGCTACGATCTCAGTGGTGTACCTCTTCACACCGTTCTTGTCTTCCCAGGACCTGGTTTGAAGTCTACCTTCAATGTAGACCCGGCTGCCCTTTTTCAAATACTCGCCGCATATCTCTGCCAGTTTGCTCCAGGCAATGATGCGGTGCCACTCTGTTCTCTCCTGTTTTTCCGCTGTCTTTTTGTCTGTCCAAGTATCGTCAGTTGCTATGTTGAAATTGGCAACTGCAGCCCCACTGGGGGTATATTTCAACTCTGGGTCTGCCCCCAAGCGTCCGATAAGGATAACCTTATTTACGGTTCCTTTTGCCATTTACCATCTCCTTGATTCATGGAGTTAATGTTTCACTTATTCGTTTCTTCCCGTCCTTTTTTCACCTCGGCAATCATCCTTTTAGCCGTCTCGGTAAGCACCCCCCATTTTTTTGTAGCTACAGCTTTTTTGTCCACCAAGCAGCTTCCAGCCGCTACAGCACAGGCACCGGCATGGATGAAGTCAGCAACATTTTCTACACTCACTCCCCCGGTAGGCAGGAGCCTTAGCTGGGGCAACGGTGCTAAGACATCCCGGAAATATTTCGGACCCAAGGCAGTGGCAGGGAAAACCTTCACTATATCCGCTCCCAGTTCCCATGCCCTGAGTATCTCCGTGGGAGTGAATGCCCCCGGACAGACAACCTTGCTGTATCGCTTGCAAAGCCGGAGCACCTCTTCGTTGAGCACAGGTCCTACCACAAACTGAGCTCCGGCAAGTATAGCTGCTCTGGCTGTCTCCGCATCCAGAACCGAACCGACTCCCACTGTCACTTCACCAGCCATATGTTCAGAAACTCCTTCGATCACCTTAAGCGCTCCGGGAGTGGTCATTGTCACCTCAATAGCTTTTACTCCGCCGTCTGAGAGAGCCTGAGCGACATTCATCAGTTCAGCAGAGGACCTTGCCCGCAGCACCGCTATCACTCCCGTAGTGAGAATCGTCTCTAATACCTTATCCATACTGCCCTCCCGCTAAGTAAGGATATTGAGAATTCAGCTTCTAATAAGATACATCCTCTGAGAAATATTGTCAAGGGTTTTTTTTCATTTTGACAGAATATTAGATTTTCTAATTTGGCCGATGCCAAAATAACACCAAAGAAACCGTGATGAGGCCGATCATCACGGTTTCAAAAGATAACGAGGATTTAGTGAAGGTAAGTTCTAAGAAGGCGACTTCGGGAGGCATGTCTTAGGCGTCGTATAGCCTTTTCCTTAATCTGACGAACTCTTTCCCTGGTTAGTTTAAATCTCACTCCTATCTCCTCTAAGGTAAGCGCCTGTTTTCCATCCAGACCGAAATAGAGGCTTATCACCTTGGCTTCCCGTTTGCTCAAAGTGCCAAGTGCTCTTTTGATATCCTCCTTGAGAGCGTTGGTCATCAGATTTTCATCGGGTAATGGCTGAACCCCATCTGAGAGAACATCCAGGAGGCTGTTATCTTCCCCTTCACTGAAGGGAGCGTCCAGAGAGAGGTGCCGGCTGGAGATCTTAAGTGTGTCCATAACTTCATGCTCAGTCATATCCAGCTCATCAGCTATCTCATCGGCACTTGGCTCTCTGCCAAACTCCTGTTCCAATTCTGAAGAGGCCTTTCCTATCTTGTGCAGGGCCCCCACTCGGTTTAGTGGCAGCCGAACTATTCTCGACTGCTCGGCCAGGGCTTGCAGAATAGCCTGCCTGATCCACCAGACAGCATAAGAGATGAATTTATAACCTCTGGTTTCATCAAACCTCTTTGCGGCCTTGATCAGCCCCACATTACCTTCATTGATAAGATCACTCAAAGGTAATCCCTGATTTTGATACTGCTTAGCTACGCTAACCACAAAGCGCAGGTTTGCCTGGGCTAATTGCTTCAAAGCCTCCTCGTCTCCGGTTCTGACTCTTTTAGCCAGTTGTACCTCCTCTTTCGGTTTTAATAGGTCGATTTTGCCGATTTCCTGCAAATACTGCTCCAGAGAGCGATCTTCAGTTACATACGGTTTTTTTATCAGCTTAGACACCTTTATCTCACTCCCCTTTATTGATTTAGACAGATTGAAGACAGCATTGATTTAGATAGATGCAAATAGATTCCATAATTATCTATCTCATCGAGGCTTATTGTTCTTCTTCGAGTGCAACGAAACGGGTCCATGTGCCTCGTTTTATCAAGAACAGAATAGGTTTTTCACTGCCTTTCAGCTTCCGGACAGCCTGTTGATAATCTTCTAAATCCTCAATCTGATAGTGACCTACCTGAAGGATGACATCCCCTGGCCTTATTCCTTTCTCTTCGGCGGGGCTGCCGTTCTCTACCCCGACAACCACTACCCCGGTTTCCTCTTTTATTCCCATTGAGCGGGCAACATCGCTTTTGACACTGGCCATTTCCATCCCCATCCAGGCCTGGGTTTCTTCACCTTCCGACTCCCCAGTCGCCAACTTCAGATATTGCGCCCGATCGCTCAGGGTAAAGCTGAGCTCCTTCTTTTTGCCGTCACGGATAACCGTCATCTTCAGCTTCTCCCCCGGTGCATGGTTGGCGACCAGCATCCGGAACTGCTTGACAGTCTTTATCTTCTCCCCAGCAAGCCGGAGAATGACATCTCCTACCTTCAGCCCCCCTTTCTCTGCCGGTGTGTCAGGTTCGACTGTGGCTACCAGAACACCTTCAGTGGCAGAGAGGCCTATTGCCTTTGCCAGATCAGAGGTTATCTCATTGGGCGTTATACCCAAATAGCCCCGCACCACTTTACCCTTGACCATAAGCTGTTTCATCACCCTGTGGACCATATTGATGGGTATGGCGAAACCGAAATTTTGCCCCTGCACATTCCCGGTGATAGCGGTGTTGATGCCGATCACTTCTCCCTTAACATTCACCAGGGGGCCGCCACTGTTGCCATAGTTAATAGCAGCATCCGTTTGAATGAAATCCTGGTAACTGGGTGCTCCGCCGTGAAACGAGAGGCCAGATCGCCCTTTCGCACTCACTATTCCGTGTGTGGCCGTTCTTTCAAGTCCCAGGGGATTTCCCAGCGCCACCACCCAGTCGCCGACCTCGATCTTATCGGAATTACCTAATTTTGCTATCTCGTGGTCAGGGATCTCTTGGTCTATTCTCAGTTTAATCAGCGCCACATCCGTTTCCGGGTCTGTTCCGATGATCTCTGCCTTGAATTCCGTTTTGTCAGACAACTTAACCGAAATCCCTTCGGCCCCAGCGATCACATGATTATTAGTCAAGATATGTCCCTCTTTGTCCACAATAAATCCCGAGCCGAGGGTTTTCTGGTGTTGTTTTCTTTCCTTCTTGAATTCCGGATCAGGGAAAGGCCGGAAGAAGTTTTCCCATGGACCTTTGAATTTAAAGGGGAAATCGGGGACTCTCACCTTTACCACCTTTTGAGCAGTGATTGAAACCACAGCAGGCCCCATTCTTTGGATGGCCAACCCGAAGGGGCTTTGGCTGGTGGCGACCACAGTCTCCTGTGGCATCCCTTCCTCTCCAGAAGGTTCAGTGTGAACTACAGGCGTTCTTCCCAGTCCGGAAGCGATGATTATCCCCACAAAAGTGAACAAAATCGCAATAGAGGCGACGATCGCATAGTTCTTAATCTCCGATACTTTCTGTTTCATCTCGTTTTTTCCTTTATTCACGGTACATTTTGGAGTTATTTGCAGTTCAGCGTTTCGTTTTCCCTGTCTGTTCTATATAAACGCCCAAAACAGATTTGAGTTCCAGGATTCTTGCTCAAGTAGAAGACTCTTCGGCTTCGCTTTCTGTCTTCTGTTTTTCTTTCTCCTCTCGTATTTTATCCAGTTCGTTCTCTTTTTCTCTTATGCTCAGTTTTAGGGAGTTCATTTTCTCTATCAAAGTCTTAGCTTCCTCGTCGGCCCAAAGCTCTGGTTTCTTCTTTTGGGCTGCCTTCTGATAGATGGTTTCCCCCAGTTGACTGAAAGTGTGAGTCAGCTCTCGCCTGATGGCAGCGATGTCGAGTTTGAGCTTGCCGATCCTGCTCAACTGCTCTGTTTTCTCCACAGTAACGGAGACACCAGTCTGGAATCCCTTCTTAATTTTGTTCCATAAAAGTTTCATCTTTTCCCTCCTTAATATTTAGAAGACATAGTGTTATTTGCGAAGTGCCCTATTGATTCAGTCCGAAAAGCGGGCATCTCTCCGAGTGTTTGGGGGTTGGAAAGCCAAAGCAGGCCTGTAAGCCGAGTCCTGTCGAGAGTGGCCATTTATCTGGTCTCTATGTTGCCATAGGGATCAAGCGGCCTACCCGAGAGTGAAAAACGAGGCGGGCCACCTCTCCTCTCCTATTTGGCCTTGCTCCGGGTGGGGTTTGCCATGCTTCCGATGTCACCACCGAAACGGTGAGCTCTTACCTCGCCTTTTCACCCTTACCCCGCACCTTTTTACGAAGGAATCAACATTAAGAGAATAGTTTTCTCCTTTTTCTCGAGTCTGAAAGGTGTGGGGCGGTATATTTTCTGTGGCACTTTCCGTGGCATCACTGCCCGTCGGTGTTACCGACCACCCTGCCCTGCGGAGCTCGGACTTTCCTCCCCACTGGTTGAACCAGCAGAGCAACCACCCGGCCTACTTTGGCTCCTCCTTAGGTTGAATTTCCCAGATTGGTAGTGTCTAACAATTCGGTCAGCCAGATCATCTGCCCGGCTGTTAACGGCCCTTTCTATGTGTTCGATGTGAAAACTTTTCAATCTCTGACAAAGGCCACTGGCACGCTGAAACAGAGGCACAATATTAGGGTTCTTCACCTTATAGCTGCCGTTCATCTGTCTTACTACCAGTTGACTGTCGGAGAGAACAAGAAGGTGTTCGCCACCCAATCTTAAGGTTTCCTCTATGGCGGTTATTAAAGCGGTGTATTCGGCCACATTATTGGTAGTATGTCCTATATACTGACTCATCTCCAACAGGGGCCTTCGCTCTTTTTCAATTAGCACCCCTATTGCTGCCGGGCCTGGATTTCCTCGGGAAGCTCCATCTATGTATGCTGTTAAAAAAGAGTCACTCCGCAGTTTCATCCCAAACAAGTATCCTTCCACAACTGTCGCAAGTGATCAGTCTGTTGCCTTTCTTGATTTCCACCACTTTTTGAGGCGGGAGCTGTTTAAAGCATCCCCCACAAGCCTTCCTATTAACAGGTACTACCGCAACCCCCTTTTTGCCTTTGCGAATTCTCTCATAGTTGGAAAGCAACCTTTTTTCAACCCCACTGGTAAGTTGTTCTCTGTCTTGCTTATAATTGTTGATCTCTGCCTCTGTTGGTTCCAGTTTGGCCCGAAATTCTGATATCTGCTTCTGTTTCAGTTCTTCTTCTTCCTTCAGTCTCTGTTCGCCGGTGAGTATCTTTTCGGTCAACTGTTCGGTCTCAGCCATAGTTCCAAGAATCTGTGTTTCAGTTTCGCTTACCACCTGTTTCCAAGTATCGATTTCTCGTTGCAGTGCTTCGTATTCCTTGTTTGTCTTGACCTCGGCAAATCTCTGCTGGGAGGCCTCCAGATGCTCAGTAGCCACCTCCAGCTCTCTTTCCAGATGACGTCTTCTCTTTTCTGCCTCCTCTTTTTCCTCCTTTTGGGCTTGCAGGTCTGTTCTGCTCTGCTCAAGCTGCTGTTGGGCTGCAGAGATAGCAGCAGGATATTCACTCTTGGTTTTCTCCAGCCTGTCGATCTGAATATCGATCTTCTGTAGTTCCGAAAGTACGGCCAACTGCTCTTTCATTATTTATACTCCTCCTTGCTTGGATAGTTCCCTAACAAAAAAAGTGCACTTTAAGTGCACTCTTTGAATATTCCATCTTCATTTAAATCAGTCAGGGCAAGAATCTTTGTCCCCTGTCTTTCTGTAAACAAGATTATCTTCCTATTTTTCACAGGGTTGATATATAAGGGAAGCAACTTGTTATGGCCCTCCTTGAAGGAACCCGTGTGTTTATTCCCCACAGAGTGGGCGATACTGGACTCGAACCAGTGACCTCCACGATGTGAGCGTGGCGCTCTAACCGACTGAGCTAATCGCCCATTAGGAATAGGTTTCTTGAAATCTAAGGTCCTACAGCCCTTAAGGTAGTGCCCCCGAAGCTCTCCTTGCCCCGGTCGGTGAAGATCTTACCGGAAGATGCCTTTTTGGAAACCATGTTGCCATTCGGGAGCAAGAACATACATATTACATAATTTTTTTTGCTTTGTCAAGATATTTCCATTGTGCTGAAGAAATTTTCCCTCTCAAGAAATCTTGGCCGTCTCGAAGCTGAGGGCCAAAGGGAGCTCCTGGTCACTTTTCTGTTGATTTTCCAGCACTATCACTTTATATTTAGAAGCAGAAAAACATGATTTTCTCTCTGTGGTTAGCCTTCTGGAGAACAAGGGAAAAAAATGGCAAATTCGGCCGACCGAGCATACAGGGATTTAAATAGAGCTCTCTTGAGCCTGCGCCGCCGCTGGAGAGTGGTAAAATGTCTGCGGGGATTCTCTCTTGCTGTCCTCTTTCTTCTCGGTTCAGGACTGCTTTTCGCCTTGGCTGAGACAATTTTCTGGTTTTCTCCTCCTGTCCGAACCATTCTGGCACTGACAGTGGCCGGGGGCACTGTCCTGGTCTTCCTTGCTTACGGCGCAATCCCACCTCTCAGGCAAAGGGGACTGCAGCACAGCGCCCTCACAATTGAAAGCCACTTCCCCCAGTTCAAGCAGAGGTTAATCGGAGCCCTTCAGTTGTGGGAAAAACGGACTCAAAACCCTGAAGGCTATTCCCCGGAGATGATCGAACAGACAGTGCTCCAGGCAGATCAGATTGCCCAGAATATCGATTTTCGCCGGGTGATTGACAAAAGGCCTTTATTCAGATCCCTCAAGGTTACGGCCACCGCTGGCTGTCTGTGGATTTTGCTTCTGGTGGCCCTTTCTCCTTCTTTTAAGCAGGCGCTGGGAAGGTGTCTATCCCCTTCAGTCCAGTTCGTGCGCCCTCTCGAAGTCGCTATCCAGGTCTTCCCGGGGAATACCGCCCTGTCAAAGGGCGACGATCTGAAGATAAAAATCATCCTTACTGGAGAAATCCCCTCAGCGGTGAGCCTTCTTTCCCGTTCATTTTCCTCTGTCTCCGAGCAATGGAGTAAAACCACCCTTCCTACCGGCAATCCTGAATCTGATACCCTCTATTGCACCTTTGATAAACTCAGAGATTCCATAGACTATTATGTCCAGGCAGGACGAGCACAAAGTCAGGTGTTCCGGGCGGAAGTCTATGAACTACCGACGGTGAAGGAGATTTTCCTCCGCTATCGGTTCCCTGCCTATACCCGTCTGGAAAGCAGAATGGAGAGCACAGGTCATGTCTCCGCAGTGGTCGGCACTGAGGTCTCTGTTAAGATTTTGACCAACAAGCCGCTGGAGAAAGCAAGGTTAGTATTTGAGCACCGTCCCCCGTTGAGGATGGAGGTGGAGCATCGCCTTGCAAAAGCAGAACTACTGCTCAGAGAGGATGACCAATATTATATTGAGCTTACGGACCCCCAGGGCAGACACAATCGCCAGCCTATCCGTTACCGCATCGAGGCCCTCAGGGACAGACCTCCGGCGGTGAGGATTGTTCAGCCTGGACAAGATACTGACTTGGCCGAGGATATGCTTTTGTCTCTCCAGATTGAAGCGGTGGACGATTTCGGTTTCTCCCGGATGGAACTGCTATTTGACGAGGCAAGCGCAGATTCGTCCCCCCTCAATCGAGAGGAAATTCCTATCTCTCCTGCCTCCGAGGCGAGGTTGGAGGAACACTACATCTGGGATCTGGACCATTTGAGTCTTCTGCCCGGTGATTCCCTCTTCTACTGGGTTCAGGTCTACGACAACGACTCTCTGTCGGGTCCCAAATCAGCCCAAAGCCGCCGCTTTATGGTACGTTTCCCCACCATTGAGGAGATCTTCAACAGGAGCGAGAAGGAACAGGCAGAACAGATCACCGCGATGGAGGAGATTGTTCGGCAATTGCAGACCACCCGAGAACGGTTGGAGGAATTGCGACGCAAGGCCCTGAAACATCAGGAACTCACCTGGGATGAGAAGAGAGAACTCCAGACCGCCATAGGGAACCAAGAACAGATAGCAACGGAGCTGAACAGAATCTCAGAACAGATTGATCAGATCAGCCAACGATTGGGAAAAAGGGACCTGATCACCCTGGAGACGCTGAAAAAGCTGGAGCAGTTGAGGGACTTGCTGGAACAGACTATCACCCCCGAGATGAAAAAGAGATTAGAAAGACTCCATCAAGCGATGGAACAACTCATTCCTCAACAGCTTCAGCAGGCTCTTAAGGAGTTTAGTTTCTCCCAGGAGGAACTTCAAAGAAGCATAGAACGGACCATCTCCATCCTGAAACAACTGCAGATAGAGCAGCAGATGGACGCGGTGGTCAAACAGGCAGAGGAGCTGGTGAGGCGACAGAAGCTGCTTAAAGAAAGCACTCTGCCAGGGGCCGATACAGAGAGATTGGCCGGCCGACAGGAGGCGATAAAGAGGGATACAGAGGGGATAAAGCAAAGATTAGAGCGGCTGAATGAGCTCTGTCCTGCCTGGCAGAAACAGATAGGATCTCAGTTGCAGTTTATGAACGAGAAGGCCGTAGTGCCCAGGATGCAGCAGACGGTTTCCCTTTTGCAGGGCGGAAAAACCACTGGGGCAAAACAAATGGAAGAGGGGATCTTGAGCGATCTGGATCAGTTCTGGACCGAGCTGAAAAACCTGCAGCGGGCAATGCTGGAAGGCTGCAAGGCCGCAATTGCCGCAAAAATAGGGAGAGCACTACACGACCTTCTTTACCTCTCCCAGCGGCAGGAGGAAGCACTCCACCGCCAGGTAGAATCTCCGCTGGGATCGTGGTTGGCAGAAATAGGGCAAGGTCAACAGGAGATTCGAGAAGGCACATCTGTGGTAGTCCGGTCTCTGGAGGATGTGGCGAGAAAAAGCTTCTGGATTAACGATAGCATAACAAACTCTCTGAACTTGGCAGTCAGAAAAATAGACGAGACAATATCAGCCTTGGAGGCCAGAAATCCTCATCTGCTGAAATTGCGACAAAAAGAGGCGTTGGGGGCACTGAACCGAACTGCCATCTTGTTGTATCAGTCTCTTTCTGCCCTTTCTCAAGCGCCCTCGGCAACCGGGCTCAGTCAATTGCTGCAGCAGCTACAGCAGTTAAGCCAGCAACAGCAACAGCTAAATCAAGCTACCCAACAATGCGAGGGTAAACAAGGCCTTTCCGCTCAGCAGCAGGCCCTTTTGGCCTCCTTGGCCGCTCAGCAGATGGCCTTGCAGAAGGCAGTTGAGGGACTTACCCAGAGGGTAGGGACAAGACGGGATATCCTGGGCAGAATCGAGCAGTTGGGCCAGGAGATGGAGAAGGTAGCCCGGGATCTCCAAAGACAGCAGGTGACCCCACAGACTTTAGAGCGGCAGCGGCGAATCCTCTCCCGGCTCTTAGATGCCCAAAGATCGCTGAGAAAAGCAGATTTCAGTCGAAAAAGAGAATCACAGGTGGGTCAAGACCGTACCCGCGCTGGGTCGATAGCCTTGCCCCCGGATCTGGGGGAGAGAAAGAATCTGCTTCGTTACGAGCTTCAAAAGGCCTTAAAGCAGGGTTATTCCAGAGAATATGAGGAGCTTCTGATAAAATATTTCCAGGCTATCTCTGATGAACTGAGAGATACATTTCCCTAATGAACAGCGGTGCTTGTCTCCTGCCTATGTAGAGACGACCCGGCGGGTCGTCTCTACATAGTGGTCGGTTCACACCATAGAATCTAATGAAGGATGACCAATGACGATGGATGAGGAAAAACTGGTAGTCCCTTTGCAGACACCGTTTGGGAAGGTTTTAATCCGGTGGCATAACGGGAAGTTACAACGAATTATACTCTCGGACCCAGTAGGTTGGGTTAAGCGTACTGAACCCAACCTACAGTTGAGTGAGGCTACAGGACTACGCTTAACTCAACCTACTGGACTCCACCTCGCTGCATTTCCGGTGCCTGACAAGAAATTAGCTGAGCTGATTGATGTCCTAACAAGATATTTTTCAGGGGAGGCCGTTGGAATCTCTGTGCCGTTGAAGTTCTCCGGGCATACAGATTTCCAGAGGGATGTCTGGAGGGTAGCTACAGAGATCCGCTACGGAGAGGTGCGCACCTATGGGTGGGTTGCTGCCCGGCTGGGCAGAGCGAAGACAGCCCGGGCAGTGGGAGGGGCCTTGGCTCAAAATCCATTCCCTGTTGTGATTCCCTGTCACCGGGTAGTGAGAACAGATGGTGGTTTAGGAGGTTTTTCAGCCGGACTCGAATGGAAGAAAGCCCTGTTACAACTGGAAGGGACCTGCCTTAGATGGAACAAAAGATCAGCAAAGTAATCGAGCTATTAGAAAACGAATTCGGAGTCCCTCACCGGCGCCCTGCCGAGGAACCCCTGGATACACTGATCAGGACGATTCTCTCCCAGAATACCACTGATACCAACAGCGGCCGTGCTTACCACTCTCTTAGACGGAGGTTCCCCACCTGGGAGGATGTGCTGGGGGCAGAGCCGGCCCAGATTGCCGCTGCCATCCGGGTGGGGGGATTGGCAGAACAGAAAGCAGTTAGGATCAAGGCCCTTCTGGGCTGGATCAAAGAGAATTACGGCCAGTTGAGCCTCAAACCTATCTGCGACATGGAGACAGAAGAGGTTATCTCGGCCTTCTGCCAGCTTAAAGGGGTGGGGCTGAAGACCATTAGCGTAGTGCTCTGTTTTGCCTGCGGCAGGGATATTCTTCCGGTAGATACTCATGTTGTCAGGATTTGCAGGAGATTGGGGCTGGTGCCGGAGGAGAGTTCTGCGGAGAAAACCCATAGGATTATGAACCGCCTGCTGCCCCCGGGGAAGGCATACTCCTTTCATCTGAACTTGCTTAAGTTCGGAAGAACCATCTGTCGGGCACGGAATTCCCGCTGCCAAATCTGTCCGGTTCAGCAGTACTGCGTGTATGTTGTTAAAAAACGGGTGGTTAAGTGCAGAAGAGGATAATAGCGTAGAGACGACCCGGCGGGTCGTCTCTACATTGAAGCTGGATACACGTAGTGTGGGGGCTTGTTCCCCCGTACGCCAGCCGGGATGAATCCCAACGCTGCTGTCTTTGCGGTTAAGCAAGGAGGACAAATTATGTCAGAGAAGACTCCAACAGGAATTACCCGCCAACAGGCCTGGGAACTACTCAACCAGAAGGTTGGCTCTGTGAACCTCATTCGTCACTGTCTGGCGTCTGAGGCAATAATGAGGGCCCTGGCAGAGAGATTGGGTAAAGATGTGGAACAGTGGGGAATAGCCGGTTTGCTTCATGACCTGGATTTCGAGCAGACAAAAGATGAGCCTTCCAGGCATGGACTGATGGCCGCTTTAATCTTGGCCAGGCGAGGGGTTTGCCCTGAGATTGTCCGCGCTGTTGAATCCCATAACGAAGAGACAGGGAGAAGACGCCAAACTTTGCTCGATTTTGCCCTGGCCTCAGCCGAGACAATCACTGGACTGATCGTGGCCGCAGCTCTGGTTCACCCCGGCAAAGAGCTCTCTCAGGTGAAGGTGAAATCAGTGCTGAAAAAGATGAAGCAGAAAGAGTTTGCCCGAAATGTGGATCGCCAGATTATCCTGGAATGCAAGAACTTAGGTTTGAGTCTGGAGGAGTTTGTAGAGATAAGCCTGAGAGCAATGCAGGCGATAAGCGATCAGTTGGGACTGTAAGTGGTCAGAAGGTGAATTACTACGGGGAGTATGAGTAGTAACAGGATTTTCTTCTGGGGAACTTACGGCGCGACGGAGCCGCAACCTGAGAAAATAACTGCGGATTACGCGGATTTGAGGGATTGTGAAACAAGAACCTTGTCAAAAAAACAACCTTGCGCGGGTTTGGTAGTACAGGAGGGAACAATTGCTGATCGAGAGAATAGTGGTGAGCGAGTTTGGGACGAATTGCTATCTTGTGGCCGCCGTTGAGGGTGAACAGGCAGTGGTTATCGACCCCGGGGCCAATGCCAGAGAAATTCTGCAAGTAATAGAACAAAAAAAGCTCAAGGTCAATAAAATCATTAACACCCACGGTCACTGCGACCATATCGGTGCTAATCGAGAGATCAAGGAGCAAACCGGGGCACAGATACTCATTCACCGGCTGGGTGCCCCTCTGTTGACCGACCCAGTGGCAAATCTCTCCCATTTTTTTGCTTCTCCAGTGACCTCGCCACCCGCCGATATTCTACTGGAGGAAGACAATGTGATAGAAGTAGGTGGGTTAAGTCTTAAAGTGCTTTTTACCCCGGGACATTCCCCCGGCGGGATCAGCCTGTTGGTGCCTGGCAAGGCTGTTTTTGCCGGTGATACTCTGTTTCAGGGAAGCATAGGAAGAACGGATTTTGCTGGTGCCTCACTGGAGCTACTGCTGGAATCTATTTACCAGAAACTGTTGATACTTGGTGAGGAGACAGTGGTCTATCCTGGACATGGAGAGATTACTACCGTGGGACAGGAACGGAGAGAGAACCCATTTCTTAGGGAGAGGTGATTTTTGCCGTAGATTATAGCAAAAAACGGCCCATCTTGGTTGGGCCGTTTTTCTTGCAGTATAACTTCTCCTGGTGCAGCTCACTCTCATCTGCTGCTGGTAAACTGAAAATCTATTGGGTATATCCTGCCAAACCTTATTTTCACTTCCTTGATAATGCGCTGTTCAAGAGTTCCCATCAGTTCAATGTTCACCTTATAGTCCCCGAGAGGAAGAACATATCGCTTGGGCGGAAAAGTGGTTACGCCTTTGGCTAAAGGACGACTCATGGTGTAGTCGTATATAGTGAATCGGGGTCGCACTCTGGTAATCTCCTTGTCGCCTTGTTCGTTTGTGTACTCCTCAGAGACAGTCATTATGAATCTTCCCACCGGGACTTGTAGGTGTTTTTCCAGCTCCGTTCTGATCTTCACGCTGTCGATAACGACCGGCTGGTCTATATCTGTTTGGATTACCACCTTGTAAGTCCCTGGCGAGACAAAAGCCATAAGTCCTGAGGCTTCTGTGACTTTTTCGCCCGTACCTTGGTCAAAAACGGCGAAGTTGAGACGTTCAACTCCAGCGGCCTCAAGTACCAGCATGGTTTTCCCGGCTGGAATAGACGGGGGCTGTACCTGTGTGGTGGCACAGCCGATGAGAAACAGCAAAAACAGACCGCCCCATAGCAGGCCAATTATATCTGACAGATAGGATCCCAGAATCCTGCTTTGCATAATGTATCACCTCCTGAAGCAGATTTTAGAAGTACTTCCCTTGGGCATTGGAGCTCTGCCGTGAGAATCTTTTCTCAATCAGCTGGTTTCCGATTAAAACGGCCTCCAACTGGGGTTGCGTTCATTCCAGTCTTTTGTGTTGGTTAAGTTTACAATGCGATCACCAGAGAGGCTAATCAGATAAATATCGTAATTGCCTTCTAAGTCGGCGGCGGTGAGAAAACCCTGTCCAGTGGACAAGCCCACCGGTTGCCATTCGTAGTTTTTGGAAGTTGAGGTCAATCTTGTCGGCCACTGACCGTCACTCTTCATCAGAAATATATCTCGTCCGCCTTTTCTGCTGGAGTCAAACAGGATCCAGTTTCCATCAGCCGACCAGGCAGGATTCCAGTCCATCTCTATCGTGTCGGTCAGTTGGGTAACATCGGATCCATCGGACCCCATCGAGTAGATTTTGTCACCTCGGCGGCCGTCTCGATCGCTGACGAAGACGATCCTGTTACCGTCAGGTGACCAACAAGGAAATCTGTCCGAGGCAGTGCCGTCACTCAAACAAGCGACCGAATCGCCGTTGGCCTTTATCACAAATATCTGGTCTTTTCCTGTCCTTTGGCTGCAAAAGGCTATTCTGGTGCCATCGGGTGACCAGCAGGGACTGTAATCCTTGGATTTGCTGAAGGTCAATCTAGTCTGGTTGGAGCCATTGGCGTCCATCACGTATATGGTACTGCAAAGCAGACCTAAATTCCTATCACATACAAACACTATCTTACTGCCATCCGGTGACCAGGAGGGCTCGCTATCGCAGCCTTTATGAGAAGTCAAATTAGTCAGCTTGGAGCCATCCAGTCGCATAGAATATATTTCTAAATTATCAACTCCGTGTTTGTCGCTATTGAATACAACTGTTCCCCTGGACCAGGTGGTATCGGTAGCAGGGAGGTGAAATTTTACCACATAGGTCTTGACTGAATTGGGAAGCAGGGGCGCGAACTTCACATCACACTGTTTAGTTTCAAAATATCCATCGGCTACCACGGTGAAGTGGTATTTTCCACTTTTCATATCTGTGAACAGATATCCATCTGACAATAGGCGGTTAAACTCAGCTGCCCCTATTTTGGTGATCAATCTTGCCTTTTGATTAAGCTGAGTTTTGAATTCAATTTTGATCTGATTTTGCCCGCAACCTGCTATAAGGATCAGGGACAAAAGGATACTTCCTCGGACTACACATTTTGTTGAAGTCTTTTTCATCAACTTCCTCCGCTAAGATACCTAGAACTATTGTTCTTACAATTCGACTATACTAAATTTAAGAAAAAAAAGCCCCAACAGAGGTGCTTATTAAGTTGGGGCTTACAGCTAAGACCTATATTTTGAGCACATTAGCTGCCTGTGGTCCTTTTGGGCCATCTACTATATCGAATTCAACTTCTTCACCTTCTGCCAAAGACTTGAATCCTTCTTCTTGAAGCGCAGAGAAATGGACAAAGACATCTTCACCATCTTCTTGCTCAATAAAGCCATAGCCCTTACTGTTGTTAAACCATTTGACTTTACCTTTCGACAAACTATCTCACCTTCTTTCCTTTTTAGAATCTCTGATCCTGCTTGATACAACCATCTAAGTTAAAGTAAACTCTCATTCTACATCAGGACCTTTCCAGTTTCGCTTAGGCAAGATAATACAAGAGAACCCCTTTGTCAAGTCTTTTTTTACAGGAGGGGCATTTTTTGTCATTCCGGCGAGATTTCTCCGCTCCTTGTGGATCATAATATCCCCAGCGAGCTGGACGGATTAATTTAATGGGCTTAAAGAGAAGATGCGTGTAAAATCGTCACGGATCCAGGAAAGAATTTAACCAGAACAGCCAGTTTTAGATACTCAATATCAACAGGCTTGGTTATGTATTCATAAGCACCCGCCTCAAAAGCTCTTTTTACCTCATCTTCATCCCAGAGCGCCGTCACCATGGCCACCGGGATGTCCTGGTTGAAAGCCTTGATCCTGTTCAAAGTCTCCATGCCATCCATTTCGGGCATCATAATATCCAAGAGCACTAAACCTGGTTTTTCCAGCTCGATCGTCTCCAAGGCATGCTTTCCGCTCCGGGCCGTGATTACCCGGTAACCCTCAAGAGCCAATACATCTGCCAGCAACTTCAAACTTTTAGGATCGTCATCTACTACCAAAATCGCTTTCTTGGTTCGTTCCTTGTCCATATTTTGCTACCTCCTCGCATAATATATATTACGGGGGCACTAAATGGTTTGCATTTCCGTTCTCAGGGACTAACTCCGCTCCTTGTGGATGTTATCATCCACAAGGGGATAGATCAAAAGTCTTGAAGATGATGAATATTCCAGTGCTAGATTTAGCTTTCAAGGTGTCCCAAACAAATATCTTCAGCTCAGTGACTCC
>JAUWEO010000077.1 GCA_030608245.1 Candidatus Latescibacterota bacterium | reverse complement strand
CTGGCCAGGGCGGCTGCAGACGGTGGCCCGAAATCCTCTGACCGTCTTGGATGTGTCCCACAACCCGGCTGGAGCCGCTGCCCTGCAAAAGGCCCTCCCAGAGATATTCTGTTTCCCCAAACTAATTCTGGTTTTTGGAGTGATGGAGGATAAAGACTATCCCGCCATGCTCGAGGTGCTTCTGCCCGGCGTAGACCTGGTAGTCGCCACCCAGCCACAAACAGAGAGGGCTTTAGACGCCGAGGCCCTTGCCGCGCTGGTCAGAAAAAAGCAGGTAAAGTGCCTGGTCGAACCCTCGGTGGTAAAGGCCTATCGCCTGGCAAGAAAGGTGGCCCAGTCCGATGATTTGATCTGTGTCACCGGCTCCCATTTCACCGTAGGAGAGGTGTTAGAGCAATTAGCAATTATGAGTTACTCTAAATATTAGATAGGATACTCAAACCGCTCGAGAAGACCGTCCTTTCCTGCGGCACTGGCAAAGATAATCAGAGAGGTATAGTTTGAGGCGAACCCCCGACCGGCTCCGACACCACGAATGACCGCATCGCCTTCAATAAACTTCTTGAAACTCCTCATACCTCCTGATCCACGGTCCAGTACAGCCGCAAATTGCCGTGCAGCCGCCTTCAGATAGCGGCGGTTACCGGTAAACCGATGTGCGTGCGTAAACGTCTCCACAGCGTGAATAGTCGGTGCGGGAGTGCGGAGCGAGGGAAATTCCTTATAATAAAGCACACCTCCCGGTCCTATACAGTGTTCCAGCAAATCATCTGCAGTTTTCACAATGAGTTTCTTCACCCGTTCGTCGTCTTCAATGAGCAGATAGCGGGCGAGTGAATTAGCAGCGATGGAGATCATAAAAGGTACCCTGGGCATGCTGTGACTGGTATAAGGAGCTAACATCCCACCGAGCTGTCCGTGCCACATCACCAATTGATCAGCAATCCTCTTGGCCTCCCGAAGGAATCGCTCCTCTCCGGTCTCGCGCCCTATCGCCACTGATGTTCGCAGCGCCCAACCGATCTCCCTGACAGATGATGCCCCGGGCTGGCGAAAGTGCGGCTGTTTGAGGTGTCGAAGCACATTCTCGGCGATGGATACGGCTCCCTCCAACCCTTCACGTCTGCCAGTAAGATGATAGTAATCCAAAAGCCCGTCCACCCATTCGTGCGAAGGCGTCACCACTTCGGTAACGTGGTGTGCCGAGTGAGCCACCAACCCACCGCGGCGGAGCGGGTCGTCGCTTCGATGACAGAGATCCACGTCCAACCAATGCCGGGCAGATACGAGTGCTGATCCTAATACCCGTCGCTCGCCTGTGAAAGCGTAGAACAACGTACAGGCATGTGCCCGGTCATACTCATTGTTGACCCATACGGTAGCGCCCTTGCCTCGACCCTGATCCGTATATCCCGCATCCGGAGCATCTCCGAAGTGAAACATCCCTAAACCCCTCGGTCGTCCGTCGTGCATCTGCGCAAACCGCACCAGCATCCGGTCTGGAATATACTCCGGGAAGAAGTCCATTCCCCAAGGATTATCTTCCCGATACCACTCTCGAGAAAGCGCCGGCCGGTCAGGAAGCTGAAATTGTAGGCTCCGGGAGGAAACTTCCTCAAGAGGCAAATTCCCATCGTGGAAGTGCAGCATAATCCGATGCGTCTTTGCCATCCCTTGACGCAGAATCGCCGGCGGAGCCTCAGTGGGAAATAGCCAGCATACGATTCCTTCCGCCGATACCTCTAACTTCTTCGGAAAGTTCTGATGCGCCTGGTGGATGGATAGAGCCAAACCTGCACCGTTCCCGCGCCAGTTTGCCCAGAAATCCCCGTAAAAACAATCCTCGAAATGCTCATTCGACTGATACAGCAAGGTCTCTGCAGTAAGAGCCATCTCAAGAGGCTCCCTGCCCTGACGAATGGCCGTCCGATAATAGCCCTCGCCGAGCGCAACACGGGCCCCAACGGTCTCGGGAGGACGGAATTCAAGACGAAGTTGGCTCAGTTGCAATTCCGCCTCATCTTCGCAGTGCAGGAATTGATGCTCAACCTCAATATAAGGCTTCCCTGCATAAGCCGTCAACCGCCCTCGGAAGTCTATGAACTCTTCACCTGATGCAGTGCGGTGTTTCCCCCGGACGAGTACCACCACCCGAAGCGGCCCAGTCTCCTCCAGCTCGAGTTCCACCTTGGTGGAATCTGTAGAAAGCTCCCGCCCTCCGCAGGACATCCGAAAGCCGCCGAAAGGGTTCTTCTTCCATAGCCTCTTTCCATCCAGTCTCATCTCAGCAAGGGGCAGAAATCCCTCATAAGAGACCAAAAACGAAAGGGGCCCTGTATCCACAACGATTCCCCGTTCCGTTTTCTCAGCCGTAACTACCACATCCGGCGCAGCAGAGCCGATTGGTGATTCGACTATTTCAAACCGAAGTTCCTTCCCCGCATTTCCGGGAAGATCCGGCTGTAAATGCACCAGAAGCCACTTAACACTGCCGGCCGGCCAGGTCGAGAGTATTCTTCTCTGGATGGGTAACTCCCGGCCCCCGTCAGTGACGATCAACCTGTTCGGATCGGATAATCTCCCTTCTGCAAACGGAAAACTAACCGTAGCCGGCTCCCTTTTCCGGTCGAACTTGGATATTTTCTCAAATCTCAGTGTGTTCACGGGTCACCTTCTTTTTCGTTGCGGATTAAAAGTGATAATTACCTCCTCAACACCTCTCCCAGATTGGGGGCAGATAATCCTTCCCCTGGGGCCCGAGTATAATAGGCTTTATTCCTGCAATCTCACAGAGGTAAACAAGAGAACGAACCCGATCACCAGAGATGCCGATGATGTGGTTACAGGGAAAGACATTCAGAAATTCATCATAAGCACAATCCAGTCTGGCATGAACATGCGGCCAGGTGGGATCGGTCTGTTCATTGAGCTGTCTCCTCTCCTCTGCGGGGAATTCCACACTTTCTCCTGGAATGATCACCATATACGGCTTGTCATCCCACAGCCCCAAGCGAGCGAAGGTGAGCGTTCCTGGGGCGGCATCGAACTCGACCGAGGCACCACCCGCCTTGAAATAGAATTCCAGCGCCGGATGAAAGGTGATCTTCTTGAAATTGTCCTTTGGATCCATACTTTGGCAGGCGTAATAGCTGGCGTGGTTTCCGGAATTACAGAAATCCCATATATCTCTGTCTGGATGGTACAGCCTCACATCCATAAACAGGGTGGGCAGACCACCGCTGATATATTTCACGAGCTGCATAGTCACCGCGGCATAAGCATCGGCTTCGGTAGCACATACGGTGGACTCCCTCTTTCCTCTCCAGTCGTATGGATCGTTCAGAAGCATCTCGGCCACGTCTCCCAGACAGACATATTCGGTGAGTTCCCTCTGTCCTTTCAGTCCACAGAAGTCAAATCCTTTTTCGTCATTAACCTCCTTTATGGCCAAGTAGAGCCGGATCTGTGTCTTCAGGGTTTCGGGCGTCAGCATCTTGCCGTCGTACCGGATTCGATCTCCCAGAAGCCCGGTCAACCAGTTAAAGCCTGCCATCACCTCCCGTTCATCTGTTCTCTTCATCTGCTGGACGAGCCAGAGCTGATCAATCTGCCTGGTCGTGACGCCGAACGTCTTAATGGTAGGAACAAGATGAAAGTATCCTGTTTCCATTCCCATAGAATGTCCGCCATAGCAGCCGTAGACTTCATTTCTGATGGTGGTGAGTGCCTGAGATGCCCTGATCCAATCGAACACCTGTTGATGTACCTTCGGATCATCGATATCGCCGACGATGCGATGTGTCCGTATTCCTGCTTGGCGAAGGGCACCATCTGTGGCAAGCAAACCCACATTTCCGGGGAAGCGGCCGTTATTATTAGAAAGACTGAGGATCGGGATATCCGTCCCGATACTTTGAATGAAGGGCCAAACTAAGAAGGGGAAATCCCAGACATTGTAGCACATAATGATCTGTTTGCAGCCTGCCCCGCGAAGTTCCTCCCCCACTCGCTGGGCCGTTCTGATGCTGGTAATAATCTCTGAGCCCCAGATAACCTCTGGGGAAGAACCATCCACGTTGGTGATATTCTTGGCAATGATCTGGGCCCATTGCTTCAGCACGGTCATATTCTCAGGATTATTTTTCTCATAGACGTGTTTTCGCTCATCGTTGAGCATTACCAGTCCGATTGCTGTTGTTCTCATTTCACCTTCTCCTTTCAATGGATTACTGACAACTATCAACGGACATTACCAATCTGAAGAAGTTCTCCAGGATAATCCGACCATCAGGATACTCCTGGTTAGAGAATTCAGGGTGGAATTGAACCCCATAAACAAACCTTTTAGGATGTCGCATAGCCTGAATTCTGCAATCAGAATTGGAGGCCAACAGTACGAAGTCTGCCGGCAGATTTTTCACCTCATCGTGATGAGACTCACGAACGACAAATCGCCCCTTCAGCCCATTGAACAAGGGGTCATCCTCCACAATATCTATCTCACGGTAATCCTCCTCCGTGAATCCTATCCCTCCGACCTCAACATGGTAAGCAAAGCCGATTAACTGATGTCCCCCGCAGATGCCCAACACGGGCACGGGGGCCTTTCGGATAATGTCGAACTCGCCGGCAAAGGTGGCCAGATCGCAGCTTTCCCAGGGATCGCCACTGCCTCCCAGGATCACTGCCTTGGCAGCCAATTCTTCCAGGCGGGCCAGGCAGGCATCGGTGTAGTGTTCCATCACACAGGGCTCGGCCGTGATCGCATTTATGGCTCTCTGAATCTGCGGCGTCCAACCGGTAATACTGTACTGTTGATGATTGTCAACAATATAAATCACCTCTTTCTCCCTTCGCTCGAAAGGCAGGATATACTGTATTCCTACCTGCTCAGGATTGCCTTTCCGGTGCCAGTAAAGCCTTCGGTAGTAAGCCGATAAATGTAGACTCCGCTGGCCACTTCTCTGCCGCTGTCGTCACATCCATCCCAGCTTAAACTGTGGGGTCCGGCGGTAACCTGGCCGTCAAAGAGTTTTCTCACCGGCTGCCCCAGGATATTGTAGATAGTAAAGACTACATACTGCCCCCGCTGGGGATCAGTGCGGATTAACGGGATTTGATACCAGAGCCGGGTAAGGGAGCTGAAGGGGTTAGGGAAGTTCTGTCCTAACAGAAAACCCTGCTGGATGTCGTCAGGGTCCATCCTCAGGTAGAGATTCCAGCTGACGCACCCCTGGATCTGGGAGTCAATCGCGTCTGGCTTGGCAGTGCCCCACCAGTTGTTCTGGGCCGATATCTCCTGATTTGTCAGATTCAGAATCGAGTATCCATTGTTGAGGAAACGGTTGAATCCGTCCAACTGAGGCACGGCCGTTCCTTCGCACTGCACCGCGAAATCGTTGCCTTCCAACCTGTTTTCGGTGATCCGAGGCGAACAGGAAAGGGCAGATATACCAATTGGATTGTTGCTGATGGTGTTTCCCTTGATAATCCCATCGGATAGCCCTGAGTGATGGATCAGACGGATTCCAGTAGAGAGATTATCTCTAATCTGAGAGTCTGTGATATGGAATTCTCCCTGCCAAGAATCCAAATA
This sequence comes from Candidatus Latescibacterota bacterium, assembly GCA_030608245.1. Taxonomy (GTDB): domain Bacteria; phylum Latescibacterota; class MVCY01; order MVCY01; family MVCY01; genus MVCY01. The sequence continues at coordinate 2,400 of JAUWEO010000077.1, read as the reverse complement.
GATTCCATCCCGGCGGTTCCCCTCGATAATAGAGGAGCGGATCTCTATTTTTCCCCCTTCTCCCCAAATCCCCCAATCGTTGTCTGAAATAGTACATTGTTGTAAGGTGAAAACCCCACCCTCAGTGAATTTAACTGCTGCCGAGCCGTTATCTTGAAACTTACATCCTGAGAGAGTGATAAAGGAAAGCCAGGGGTAGTTCAAATTGATCCCGTCCTGTTGGTTATGCTGAATAGTTGAATTGTAGATATCTACGGAGGTTTGGGTTCCAGTTCCACTTATGCCGAACTGAGCATACTGAAGCACGGAGTTATCCATTTTCAGATTCGCTTCGTCCCCTTCCAACCGAATTCCATACCAGTCGCCTCTTTTCGGCTCCGGGGCAGCAGAGGCGAAGATAACAGGTGAAAAGAAGGAACCTTGGGCATCAAGCTCTCCCCGTACTATAAGCTCACATCTATCGGGATCCAAGCCGGCGCGCATTGTGTCGCTGGGAGAAAACTTGATTACTGTACCTGGCTTGATAACCAAGATAGCAGAAGAATGCACAGTCACATCCCGGCTGATGTGAATCTCACCTGACCACTCGGTGTATTTGAGGATACAATGGTTCAGAAAATCAAACTGAATATCAACTACCATCTTGGTGCCTTGCCGGCGAATATTGGTAACTGCAACTCGGGTATCTTTATTATAGCCAATGGGACTGGGATTCGTCTCTGGGGTGAAGGCAGTGAATCTCTCCCCATCGAAGAGATCGGTAGCATCTCCTCTGTTGCCGTAATGTTGGATTCGATACCCTACATCATTTGACCAGAAGTCCAGGTTGTCCATTCCGCTCACCCGGTCGGGGCGAAATCCTGCAGGATAGCCTCGGTCTAAGAACAGCCCGTCGGCACATTCCAGATCCACTTTCTTGTGCCCTTCGTCATTGTTGCTGCGAGTTTCATCTATATGCCAGATAAGAAGTCCACTTTGAGGTATATTCCGCTCATAATAGCTGCCGGTGGCTTGACGGTTGACCAGAAGAAAATATTCTGTGCCGGTAATGGGAATTCTGTAGACGGCACCACCGGTTCCTATATCTGTTATCACAAGATCAGAACGGTTTTCAGTTATGGTTGTCAGGCTGTCGTTGTTGGTGCCAATCCATCCTAATTTCGCCTTAGACCAGGCACAGAACGAATTGGGGCCGTCGTCCCCCTGCCAGCCCAACCCCCCGTATCCCATCAGTCCCCACAGGCCTATGCCTGCAGAGTCTTCCTCAGGTGGAAATTCGGGATTTACGATTGTTAGGTCATACAGATCAGGCAGCCCCAGGGCATGTCCATATTCATGGGCCATCACCCCTACAGTATAGGAGAAATTACCCTCTTCTGAAGTGGCACCTCTGGTGAGCACAAATGGGCCCAAAGGCCCCCCTTTATCATTAGTGGTAAACACACATCCCAAGTCCATAATGCCCACTGCCGGGCCAATAATAAAATTGCGAGGCATATTTTTTACGATAATAAACACAAAATCTATATACCCATGGCCATTTTTGTCATACTTGCTGAAGTCAACCTCAGTGTCTGCTGCTTTTAAGATCTCCTGGTTGAATCTTTCATATCCCCCTATCTCTGCGGGATCAGATGCCACATAGTGTTCCGGCCCATATTCTGAAGAGTACCTCTTCTTTAGCACAGAACCCTCTATGGTCAAAGCACCGCGGGACATATCCGCATAGAAGTGACTGAAGCTGCCTTTCAGGTGGGGATTGAACAGGTCCTCAGCCCAGGGGGGTGCCAGAGAGTCCTCCGGTGCCTCGCCTTGGAATTTGGTGAAAATGACCAAGGCTTCGTGTCTCCCAGTTGAGGAGATAAAATCGGTAACACAGGGTTTCCCAAGCTTTTGCCTTAACATCTCCGCACATACGAACTCCGGCTCGCGGGCAGAGGCCTTCGCCCAGAAGACGAAACAGGGCACACAGAACACTGAAATTGTGATTGCTGCCAGATTTCCCTTAATGGACATAACACCTCAAATATAATATCCATCGGCAAGAAAGGCAACTTTATTCTTGACATTTCGCAGCTTGGGAGCTATTATTTGTAATAAAAAATATCTTTAGCGGATTTCTCTCAGGAGGGAATATGAAACAGATGCGGGTGCTTCACTATGGAGTAGGCTGGATCGGAGCTGAGGCCGCCAGGTTAGTGATGAGGAAGCATGGTATGCAGATCGTCGGCGCCTTAGACCTCGATGCAGAGAAAATCGGCAGGGATTTAGGAGAAGTCCTGGATATCCCGAAAAGATTAGGAGTCGTAGTGAACAACAACTCTCGAGCTCTTCTCACCAAAACTGAAGCTGATATTGCGGTTCACACTACCGGCTCTGGTTTCAAGGATGTCTATCCGC
>JAUWEO010000054.1 GCA_030608245.1 Candidatus Latescibacterota bacterium | reverse complement strand
TCTTACGCCCTCGGATGGGCCTGATGGTAAATCTTTTTCAGTCTGTCGGTGGTAACATGAGTATAAATCTGAGTAGTCGAGAGACTCACATGTCCCAGCAGCTCTCGGACCGCCTGCAGATCAGCGCCGGCATCTAACAGATGGGTGGCAAAACTGTGTCTCAAGACATGGGGACTCAATCCCTTCTGCTCTGAGACCATAGAGAGATATTGGTTGACGATTCTCTGGACACCACGCTGGCTCAGCCGTCTGCCGTAGCGGTTCAGGAAAAGGGCCGAATCCTGCCTAGCAAGCTGCTGTAGCAGCTTCTCCCGCCAGGGGAGGTACTCTCTGACACTCTCCAGCGCCTTGCCTCCAACAGGCACCACCCGCTGTTTTCTTCCCTTGCCCCGGACCTTGACTACTCCACTTAGCATATCTACTGAAGAGATGTCCAGACCCACCAGCTCGCTCACCCTGATCCCGGTTCCGTAAAGCACCTCCAGCAGGGCATGGTTTCTCCGACTGAAGAAGTCTCCTCCCACAGGCAGCTCCATTGCCCTTATTGCCTGTTCTACATCCAAGAAAAGGGGAAGTCTCTTGTCCAGCTTAGGAGAGATGATACCGTAAGCCGGATTCTGTTGCAGAATTTTCATTCTACACAAATATTTGAAGAAGGAGCGAATACTGGCTAACTTGCGAGCAACCGAACGCCGCTGGAGGCCCCTTCGCCTCAATGTGCCCAGAAAATGGCGGATGCAGGTCTGATTAACGTCCTGAGGACCGACAGCAGAGCTTTCCAAGTAATCGCCAACAAAAGCGATAAACTGCCTAAGATCACTCTGATAGGCGCAAAGCGTCTTATCCGAAAAATCCCGTTCTGCCTCCAAATATTGAAGGAACTGCTCGACAACCTTTCGCATCTTTCAACCTTCCTCGGGGAACTCCGCTTTACAACTGGGACATTGCAAGAAGCCGCCTTTATCTTGAGTCGTTTTTTCCACCAAGAACGAGGCACCACACTGGGAGCACTTACGACCTACCGGCTTGTCCCACGAGGCGAACTTACACTTGGGATAGTTATTGCATCCGTAAAAGACCCTTCCTTTTTTTGTTCTGCGTTCCACTATTTCGCCTTCACATTCGGGTTGGGGACAAGGGATACCCAGGGTTAGAGACTTAGTATTTTTGCATTTCGGGTAGGCGGAACAGGCCAGAAATCTACCGTATTTGCCGGATTTGACCACCATCGGAGCGCCACACTTATCGCACACCTGTCCAGTTGGCTCTGGCTCGGCCTCTTCCTGGCCAAGAGGACGGGCGTTTTTGCACTCGGGGAAGCCAGAGCAAGAGAGAAATCTCCCGTGGCGTCCCCATCTGATGACCATCGGACGGCCGCATTTCTCACAGGTCTGGTCAGTGGACTCTTGCAACGATTTCTTCAGCTCTGTCCGCTGCTCCTTAGCCTGAGAAAGGGTGCTCTCAAAGGGGGTATAGAAATCAGTTACCACCTTGACCCAGCCTTCTTCCCCCGTCTCTATCCGGTCAAGAGATTCCTCCATTTTGGCGGTGAATTGGACATTAAAGATGTCAGGAAAGGCACTTACCAAAAGCTGATTCACCGTCATCCCCAGCTCGACGGCAAATAGTCTGCCCTTATCTTTTTTCACATAGCCCCTATCTTGAATTACGCTTACAGTGGGGGCGTAAGTGCTGGGACGCCCAACCCCCTTGGCCTCAAGTTCTTTGACTAAGGTGGCCTCGGTATACCGGGGTGGCGGCTCAGTGAAGTGCTGCTCGGGAGACAATGAAACTAAATTTAATTCCTCTCCTACACTTAGACTCTGGGGAAGTTTTACCTGGGTTTCATCATCCTGTTCATCGGTAGCCTCTCTATAGGCAACCATAAAGCCCCGAAAGCTAATGATGGTCTCGGAGGCTCGAAACAGATATCCATTGGCTTCTATTTCGACAGTGGTTACATCCAGCAAGGCCTGTTTCATCTGAGAGGCGATGAACCTGGTCCATATCAATTCGTAGAGCCGCAATTGTTCCGGGGCCAAGAATTTCTTCACCTTCTTCGGTGAATAGACAAGGGAGGTGGGTCTGATGGCCTCATGGGCTCCCTGAGCCCTCTTGCCAGCTCGGAAGATATTCGGCTTTGCGGGCACATAGTCCACACCGTAAGAATCAGCAATATACTGTCTTGCGTCGGTCATTGCCTCTTTGGCAATTCGGGGAGAGTCGGTTCGCATATAGGTGATCAGCCCTGTCCTGCCCTCTTCCAAGTCGATGCCCTCGTAGAGCTGCTGGGCGAGAGCCATTGTCCTTTTGGTTGAGAATTTGAGCCGCCTGCCGGCCTCCTGTTGGAGGGTGCTGGTGATAAACGGGGGAGCAGGATTCCTTTTCTGCTGTTTTCTCTTGATATCCACCACCCGGAAGGTTTTCTCCTCCAGCTCAGAGACAATGGTGGTAGCGCTTTTCTGGTCAGGGATGCTGGCCTTTTTACCGTCAATTTTAACTAATTGTGCCTCAAATATCCTTGGCTCTATATCCCTCTGAGTGCAAAGGGCAGCGGTTATTGACCAGTACTCCTGGGGGACAAACCCGGTGATCTGCTCCTCGCGTTCGCAGACCAAGCGAAGGGCGACCGACTGCACCCTACCTGCGCTCAGGCTGCCCCGATAAATCGTCTGCCACAGAAAAGGACTCACTTTATAGCCTACCAGCCGGTCGATCACCCGCCGTGCCTGCTGAGCATCCACCTTATTCAGATCCAATTCCAGAGGTCTCTGGATAGCTTTAAGCACAGCGTCTCTGGTGATTTCGTTCAACAAAACTCGGAGCATATTCTTGCTGTTGCCTATTTCATGGGCCACATGCCAGGCGATGGCCTCCCCTTCCCGGTCAGGATCGGTAGCCAAGAATATCTTGGGAGCTTCTTTCGCTGTTTCCTTTAATGTCCTGACGATCTTCCCCTTCCCTTTAATCAGAACATACCGTGGTCGGAAGTCATGGGTGATATCGATGCCCAGTTCACCCGCCGGCAGGTCACGGATATGACCAGCACAGGGCTTGACTATGTAGTCTTCTCCCAGAAATTTATTTATCGTCTTCGCCTTTGCTGGCGATTCCACAACGACTAAGGATTTAGCCATAGTTGATCTTAAACCTTTCTTTTTCTTTGGGTAAATTAACCAAGGGCCTCAGTATGAGCCAATAAGATGCTGAACCTGAAATAGGTCTCTCCTTCTTATAGAATTTCTGCCTTCAGAGCATATTGGAAAGAAAAGACCTTTCTCTTTGTGAAGTGTATCATAATCTAATCGCTGTTTTTTGCAAAAGCAAGGACTTTTTCACCCCAAGAGGGTTTTGTATGAATCGGAAGAGAGAGAAAAAAGGGAAGCAGCGAAAAGATTCACCCAAGGCTGGGATTTGAATTCTCAGAGCTAATTTTGGAGAGCAACCATCCTCTTACCCGAGCAAAAAACTGCCCTGCCAACTCCGATCGGTAGTCGGGATATGTCCAGTCTAAGGGTTGAAATCCTCCGTGGCGGTAGATGAGCGTGACCTCAGCGAATATCCCTCCGCCCAAGTAGATGCGATGGCTGTAATTCTTGGTGGTGGCCAGGACCAACTGAGCAGGTGTGAGATAAGCCGGATCTATATTGACCGGCCGTTTCAGCTCTTTTCCCTGTCTGTTGGCCATGTTTTCCTCCAGCCTGTCAGTTGTGGTCTTGATTCTTGACAGGCTGTCCATTTCTATAAGTTCAGCGAAACTTACGAACTGTTTAATCAAACCTTTCCCCATCTCCTTCTCATAATACGAGGAGTAGGTGAAGGGGTAAGTCTCGCTCTCCAGCTCTACGCTGCCAAACTCTTCTACAAGAGGAACTTTTGTCTCTTCCAGTCGTGAGAGGCTGTTGGCCATTAGGGCCATAATCAGCGCAACTGGCTTGGGATAGACAACTCTGCCCATTGTTCACTTATAGTGGGGAGAAGATAAGAACAGCTCAATCCAGAACTCAGTTGTCGACACAATTCGTACAAACGGTTCCTGAACCCAAGAGAATTATAAGAAAAAGTATGAGCTGTGGCTTCAGTTTTTTTTTGAGATGATTTGGCTACTTCAGTCCCATAACCTGTCGTCGGTAGGGGAATTCATCCTCGTAGGGTGTGCCAGCCTGAAGGCTGTATCCCACTATTTTTCGATAGAATGTTCCCACTTTCCGCTCAGCAAACCGCCTGGATTGCCTTCTTCAAGTTTACTTTTCCCTCGTAGAGGGCCTTCCCCACAATTACCCCTTCTATCCCGAATCTCTCCAACTGGGCAACCCCTACGATGTCCTCCCCGCAACAGATACCCCCGGAGAGGATCACCTTGAGACCGCTCTCTTGAGCCAATCGCTTTGTTGCCTCAGTATTAGGCCCAATCATTGCCCCATCACGAGAGATGTCGGTGTAGATAATCCGCTCAATTCCTGTCCGCTTCATTCTGAGAGCCAATTCCAGGGCAGAGGTCTCCGAGAGTTCCTCCCAGCCTTTGACTGCTACCATCTCTTGTTTGGCATCGATCCCCACCACGATTTTCCCCGGCCCGAAACGCTCGATTGCCCTGTTAACTAAATCGGGATCTGAGATCGCCGCAGTGCCCAGGATTATGCGGTTCAACCCCAGGGAAAGCATTCTGACTATGCAGCCCATATCCCGAATGCCTCCGCCTAATTCTATCGGAATGTGAATCTTGTGGACAATCTCTTTTATAATCTCTATATTCTGCGGCTCTCCCTGGAATGCTCCGTCTAAGTCTATTAAATGAAGGTACTGAGCGCCCTCACTTTCCCAGTTGAGAGCCATTTCCACCGGGTCGTCTGAATAGACAGTCTGCCGATGTTTCTCTCCCCGGAGCAGGCGGACGCATTTTCCATCTTTTAGGTCCAAAGCGGGTATAATTATCATCGTGGCCGTTCTTTGCGTAGTTGTTTGGATCTTTCGGTAGCTGCCTCAACGGCGCTTATGAGAGCGTCTCTGAACCCCTTCGCCTCAAGCTGGTGTAGGGCTGCGATGGTCGTCCCCCCGGGAGAGGTGACCTTCTCTCTGAGCACGGCTGGATATTCTCCGGTCTGGGCGGTCATCTTCGCAGCTCCTAAGACAGTCTGCACTGCCAATTTCAAGGCAAGTTTCCCAGGAAGTCCTACCTTTACACCACCGTCGGAGAGGGCCTCAATGAGGGTGAAGACATAGGCAGGGCCACTGCCCGAGAGTCCAGTGACGGCATCCATCTGCTGTTCTTCTACCACTACTGTCTCTCCTACCGAGCCCAGTATTTCCGAGGCTAATTGAGTATGATGCTCTTTGGCGTTCTTGCCCCAGCAGAGTGCGGATATCCCCTCTCGGATCAGGGCGGGCATATTGGGCATAACCCGGACCACCGGGACCTGTTGAGGCAATTGTGCCTCGATAGAAGAGGTGGTAACCCCGGCAGCCACAGAGATGAGGAGTTTCTGGGGGGTTAGAACTTGGGTAATCTCCTCCAGCACTCTGTTAACTACCCCTGGTTTAACTGCTAGGATGATGATCTGGGCAGCCTCGGCTGTTTTCCGGTTCTCTTCGGAGATGTTGATCTTCCAGTTTTCTTTGATTTTTCTTAGCTTGGCAGTGTCGACATCAGTGATGGTTATCTCCTGGCGTGAGGTTAGCCCTGCCTCCAGAATCCCAGCAGCAAGAGCTTGCCCCATATTGCCAGCACCTATGATTGCTATTCGTCTCATTGTAAGTTCACAGCATAGGAATTTCCATCTATTGGACGCAGATAAGCGCAGATTGTCAAGATTACAAGTATTATTTTCTGCGGCTATCGGCGAAAATCTGCGTCCTGATTAATTTGATGCAGATCTCTCTGGTTTTATTCTGTATAAATCTCAGTATACAAAGGTGAGCCAGCCGTACCGATCCTCTTTTTCACCAGAGGTGATGGCCTGAAATTCTTTCTGTAATTTCTCCGTTATCGGCCCTCTCTGTCCATTTCCCACCGGGATTCTATCGACTGAACAAACTGGTATGATCTCGGTTGCGCTGCCGGTAAAAAATACCTCGTCGGCGATGTAGAGCATTTCTCTGGGCAGCTGTTGTTCATTCACCACTATGCCCAGGTCCTTGGCCAAGGTGATCACTGTGTTTCTGGTGATTCCAGACAAGATGGAGGAGGCGAGAGAAGGGGTGAACAGCACCCCGTCTCTGGCCAGAAAGATATTTTCTCCGCTGCCCTCGCTGAGGTAGCCGTATGAGTCTAAGGCAATTCCTTCCACGTAGCCATCGGTCAAGGCTTCCAATTTGATTAATTGGGAGTTCATATAGTTAGCAGCCACCTTTGCTGAGGCTGGGAGGGTATTGGGAGCCATTCTGTTCCACGAGGATACCCGGACAGCGACCCCTTTTTGATCGGAATCCGCCCCCAGGTATTTCCCCCATCTCCAGGTGGCAATGGCCACGTTAATTGGACAGGAGGTGGGATCCACTCCTAAGGAATTATAACCTCGAAATACAATAGGCCGCACATAACAGCTACGCAGCCGGTTAGCACGGATTGTCTCCAGGACAGCCTGGGAAAGCTGTTCTAATGAATAAGGGATCTTCATTCGGTAGATCTTACAAGAGTCAAAAAGGCGGCGCAGGTGGTCTCTTAAGCAGAAGCAAGCAGCCCCCCGCTCAGTCTCGTAGCACCTAAAGCCCTCGAAGGCACTGGAGCCATAATGAACAACATGGGACAGCACATGTATGCGAGCATCGTCCCAATTTACTAAGTTACCATTAAACCATATCTTCTCCGCTTCTGGAAACGCCATTTTTCTCCTCCCTGATTTTACCTTATATTTTTCACGCGAAGTTGAATTCTCTTTTCTCCCTGCCAGTGGTCTTCCTCAATCACATATACCATGTCCAAGTTTTTCTCTCCAGGGATAAGACGATAGAGCAAGTACCCCATTCTGAAGCCGATACAATTGAAGACACTTCCGCCCTGACGGACCTTAAATCGGAGGTGTTCCTTGCCCACTATCATCGGGGTGCCCACTACTTCTAAGTTCCTGGAGACCATTACCGGCCTCATATTTTGGGGACCATAGGGGGCGAAATATTTGAGCAACCCGAGTAGCTGGCTGTCGATCTGACCGAGATCAAGCTCAGCATCAATCTTAAGTTTAGGTATTAACTGCTCGGGGCTCAGCACCGACCTTGCCACCGCCTGGAAATTCTCTCTAAACTGATCTATCTTTTCCCTCTTCATAGTAAGTCCAATGGCGTATTTATGCCCTCCGAAGCCCAGGAGGTCTGACTTACACCTTTTCAGGGCTTTGTAGATGTTGAAATCTGGGATGCTGCGGCCCGAACCCCTTCCCTCTTTTCCATCCAGGGCTATCAGTATAGTGGGAAGATAGAATTCCTCGGCGATTCTGGACGCCACAATTCCGATTACGCCAGGATGCCAGCCCTCGGAGTGAAGCACGATGGTGGGGTTAGATTCCCGGTCAATACTCTCTTTCACCATCTGGAAGGCCTCTGAGAAGATCTGTTCATTCGTGCCTTTTCTCTTTCTATTTTCCGACTCCAGTATCTTGGCGATATTGCGAGCCTGTGCCTCATTTTCAGTGGTCAGGAGCCTTACTGCTCGTCCGGCACTTCCCATGCGTCCCACTGCATTAATCCGCGGGGCGATGCTAAAAACTAGGTGTCCCGTGCCCAAAATTCTGCCAGTTAACCCGGTGTTCTCTAAGAGAGCCTTGAGTCCAAGATTACCGCTGATCGCTATTCTGTCTATTCCGTGCTTGGCCAGCACTCGATTCTCGTCTCTGAGGGGCACGATATCGGCAACTGTTCCCAAGGCTATCAAATCGAGATGTTCGTACAGCTGGTTCTCATCCAGATTTCTCTTCTGAAAGAGGGCCTGAGCCAGTTTGAATGCCACCCCTGCTCCAGCTAACTCCTTGAAGGGGTAGGAGCAGTCATCCCGTTTGGGATCGAGCACTGCGACCGCTTCGGGAAGTTCCTCTGCTGGCTGGTGATGGTCGGTGACAATAACATCAATACCCAGTTTCTTAGCCAGTTGTGTCTCCTCGACTGCGGTTATACCACAGTCAACTGAAATAATCAGAAATATCCCTCTTTTCTGGGCCTCCCTAATACCTTCCACAGAGATGCCGTAGCCTTCGGTCAACCTGTTTGGGATGTAGAAGGAGGGATCAGCGCCCAAGATCTTCAAGATTTTCAGCAAAAAGGACACAGCTGTGACTCCATCAACATCGTAATCGCCATAGATCATAATCTGCTCTTTGGAGTCTATCGCCTTGCTAAGTCGCTCTACAGCCTTTTCCATGTCTGTCATTGTGAATGGGTCGTGCAGATCTTCCAGCGAGAGCCGTAGAAATCTTTTTGAGTCTTCAAAATTCTCTATACCCCGGTTCCAGAGAATTCGAGCGATAATCAACGGCACTTTGAGTTCCGATGCTAACCTCTCCAATTGTTCTTGGGGAGGTTCTGGGGGGAAAACCCAACGCTGTTCGAGCCGCATGTTTTCTGATTCTTGCATCATTCACACAGTCGGTAAACTAAGAGTTCCATTATAAGCCGTGGGTTCTGATAGCTTCGCTTCAGGTTGTTATCGGCTTGCAACAGTGCATCCAATCCTTTTTTCGTCCGAACCTCAGAGAAATCCTTTGCCTGATCCAAGAATCGGCCCAGAAAGTAAGAATGTATACCTATTCTCTTTCCTATCTGTTCGGAAGGCAGATGCTCCTCTATGCCTTTTTTGGCCCGGATTATATTCTTCAAATACCTGGTGATCATAAATATGATATGGGTGGTATTTTCTCCTGCCTCTAACATTCGATCCAGGACGAACAACGCTTTGTCCTTCTGGCGGATTCCGATAGCGTTCATCAATTCAAAGACACTGTTTTTTTTAGTAATACCTACGACTTTTTCTACATTCTCTCGGGTAATCGAAGGAGCCTGCTTCACGAACAGGCAGAGTTTGTCGATCTCATTTGCCAAGGCCCACAGGTCTGTGCCCACACTGCTGTGGAGCAGATCCACTGCGTCTTCCGATATCCTTTTCGCCTTTTCTCTCACTTTCTGTTGAATCCAGCCAGGG
>JAUWEO010000134.1 GCA_030608245.1 Candidatus Latescibacterota bacterium | reverse complement strand
GTTCCCTTGCCTTGCAAAGGGTCTCCCCCGATGAGTACATCTCTGCCCAAGTTGAAATGATCATCCAGCAGAGGTATCACCCCGGAGGTCATAATATACCCGAACTTGGCCCCAGCCTGGTGGGTCGATTCTATTTCCTTCTTAAGTACAGGTACCATAAACTTACGGTAAAGGAAAGGCGACCAGAGGTCGGTACTTTCGTACCACGCTCGTTTGATCAGCAAATCCACGCCTTCATCCAAATAGATCTCCATCCGTTTAAGATTCCACTCAGAGATAATTCGCACCAGTTCTTCTATAACTTCTGGCTGATCCACAGCCAGCAGGACGGCCTCTTTCATCCCGCAAAGCCACATTACCGCATCCATGCCCATACAGCCGGGATCCATCCCTGTTTGCCAGCCAGCAGATACCAGTAAGCCCTTGTTGGAGGCAAATTCCTTTAGTTTAGCGGATTTCTGGCGAAACTCCCTGATATCTTCAGATGTGGGTTCAGCAAACAGGAATCTGACATTCTCTAAATCCTCTTTACCGGTCACCGGGAATTTCTCCGAACGGGGGATCAGAAAATCGTCGAACAGGGGCACATTGTCGCCGTAAGGCCAGTCTTCGGTTTTTCTCACCACTGCGGTGAGCGTACCGGAGGGAGTATTGTATTGTTTGTGAAGCAGGGGATATCCTCGCTCCAAAGGTTTTTCTTTCCATTCTCTGATTTCGACCTCGGGGTGGAGACGGATAGGAAACTCAGGGAGTTCCACCTTAGCATCCAGGCCCAATTCCAACTGGCGGCCAATGAAGTCCAACTGGTCTTGACATCTTTCCAGCAGAGCTGTAAAGATCATAAAACTGCAAGGCACATAATCAGCTTCCCGGCTCTCCAGCGCTGCTAACATTCTTTCACGAGAGGTAAGTTCTTGTTTCATATTTCTCTGCTTCCTATTTAACAAATACCCAAGGCTCGATGCACCTCTCTTAACTGATCAATGATGGGGATATTTTGGGGGCACTTGGCCTCGCACTCACCGCATTCCACACAGGCAGTTGCCCACGCTGGTTCAATCTCTCCTTTGGGGTTCTTCTTCTGACCCAGTTGAGCGTATCTCTGCTGCGCATATTCGGTCAAACCATAGATGCGGTGATAGTTCATCATCCGGAAGTTCTCCGGGATGTCCACGCCGTTAGGACAGGGCATACAATAGCCGCAGCCAGTACAATAGAGTTCAGCCAGCCGCTCGTTTTCGTCCAGTGCTGCTTTGATCTGAGCCAGCTCCTTTTCGCTCAGGGGTTCCTCACGGGAGGCAGTGGCCACATTTTCCTCCACCTGTCTTAATTCGCTCATTCCTGACAGCGCCACATTAACATTAGGATTAGATAGCACAAAGCGCAGGGCGATCTCCGGGGTACTTTTGACGCCCCCAGGGACCATTCGCTGTATCTCCGGTGAGGACATCCCCAGACGCCCGCCCCCTACTGGCCCCATAATCGCCACTCCCATACCCTTGCTATGGGCATAGGCGATCACCTCCTCATTGCTCCGGTCGAGCAGGTTGTATTGAACCAGCAGTCCGGAGAACTCCCCGGTGTCAATCAACTTTTTAGTATTTTCCGGTTTGTCGTGGCAGGAGAAACAGAGGTAATGGATTAGCCCCTGATCAAGTGCTCGATGCGCTGCCTCCAGTGCCCCACCTGGAACAGCGACCCACTTCTGAAAGCGATCCCAGGCCAAGTTGTGAAAGTGCATGAAATCTATCCACTCAGAATCCAGACGTTCAAGGCAACTCTCCAACATCCTCCACCAGGCGTCCGCCTTACCTTGCTCCTCCCTATCCACAGGGGCTTTAGTGGCCAAATAGAGCTTCTTTCGATCATAACTCTTAATTGCTTCAGCCACGGCTATTTCGCTGGTGCCGTTAAGATAACCCCAGGCGCTGTCGATGTAGTTGATCCCCAGATCAAGCCCCCGACGGAGCAGTGGGACCGATTTCTCGTAGTCACAGGTGCCATCTTCCTTGGAAGGCAGACGCATAGCCCCAAAACCCAAGATTGATACCTTAATCCCTGTATTTCCGTACGACCGATACTGCATACTTAGTCCCTCCTAAATGTTCACTGCGAAGTGGGGGTCAGTAAACCCCGTATTCTTTCACCAGTTCGATCACTCGACAGTACTGTTGGAAACTCACATTGTTGGGCACCGAATGGTCAGAGTGGTAAATGTAGCCACCGCCCTCTTTAGCAACGGGAATTTTGGTGCTGATCTCTTCTTCGATGAGTCGGGGATCCGGGTTGGCCATAGCCCGCACATCGATGCCGCCCATAAAGGCCAGACTATCACCATACTCCCTCTTTAACTCGATCAGATCCATCTTTGCTTTAACCTCCAGTGGCTGCAAACAGGTCAAGCCCACTTCTATTAAGTCCGGAATAAGCTCCTTCACACATCCGCAGGAATGAAGCAAAACCGGCATCCCGTTCTCGTGGCAGAAAGAGAAGACCATTTCGTCTGCCTGTTTGTGTGTCTGGCGATAAGTTTTAGGAGAAAACAACAGGCCATTGCGATAACCCATATCGTTGTAGAAGAATGCTCCATCGCATTTTAGGCCCTTGTCTATCAACATCTTAATCATTTCCACATGGAGCTTGGCACGGGTCATTACCATATCTTTAACCCAGTCGGGATCGGTAACCATAGCTATCAACAATTCCTCGGATCTCATGTAAGCTTGCAAGGTATCGTAACCCCAGCCACCACTGACTGTGATGAATTTGCCCTCGCTTCTGGCCCGGTGATAGGTGTTAAAAGCAGTCACCCAGTCCACTCGGGTATAGTCGGGATAAATTCTGGGCTTTATTTTCTCCTCCCAGTCCTTTTTGGTCTTAACAGGCCGATCGACTATTCCGGGAGTAGAGGAGTAATCCCGCAAGTTCCTGTCTATGCCGCCTGTGGAACCTCGGATGAGGATAAATTTCTCGTTCTTCTCCAGTACTTCCACCGGGAAACGGGGACCGGTGTCGAAACCGATGCCCACTGTCTCGAAGCCGAAGTACTCATCGGCAGGGATGTCCTCCGGTAACCCTTCTTTTCTCCATCTGTTGATTGTGGAACTCCAGGGGCTGTCCTGAATAGCCACCCGGTCTGCCTCTTTGTGGTCCAAGGCCAAGAGAATCCTTTCTCGTGAAGTCATTTCCTGCCTCCTTGCGTTAAGCCGTGGGATATTCTCTTAATGCAGGGTACGATATTCCTTAAATGCCTCGAACAGTGCAACCAGATTTTCCACCGGGGTGCCGGTTTGGATATTGTGGATAGTATTGAACACAAACCCTCCTCCCTTTCCAAATATCTGAATGCGCTCTTTGACCTGGCCTTTCACCTCCTCAGGCTTGCCGAATGGGAGCACTCTCTGAGTGTCGATCCCACCGCCCCAGAAGACCAGGTGCTCACCGTATTTCTCTTTCAGAAACTCAGGGTCCATATCGGCAGCCGAGCACTGAACCGGATTGAGGATGTCTACCCCAGCGTCGATGAAATCATCCAGGAAGGCCTGTACCGAGCCGCAGCTATGAAAGAGGGTCTTCCAGCTGGTGTAAGTGTGAACCCATTGATTGATCCTCTGGTGAAATGGTTTGTACATCTCCCGGTAGAGGTTGGGAGAGATGAAAGGACCATTTTGACTGCCGAAGTCCGTGCCGCTGATGAAGATGGCCTCTATCTTATCCCCTACTACCTGTCGATAAAGTTCAAGGTTTTTTAAAACCTGTTCAGTCTGAAGCTCAAAGATACCCTTGATGTACTCAGGATAGAGCAGATGTGCCGTATACCACTGTTCGGGGTCACGGATGCCCTTAGGATTCTTATGCCAGGGACCGGGCACAAGGGCAATATCTCCCAGTCCTCCCTGGCCGAAATTACCGATGATCGCCCGGGAGGTATTGTGGTAAAGATGATCGGCCTGTCGTTCCAGGTGGGTCAGGTCTTCATCGCTGAACTGGGGGTACATACCCTCAATCCACTCTCTGGAATCGAGTTGGCTTTCGTCGATAGGCTCCTGGCGGACGATGGTGTCGAAATAGAATCCTCCCTTAGGCATCCGGGCACAGGGTTTAGCGCTGGTATCACCGCCAGGGTAAACGAGGGTGTCGCCGTGCTCATTTTGGGTGGTAGTGAACCCTTCTCCGATCAGCACCTCTGTTCCATCGCCCGTCCGCCACGGTTTCCAGCGGTCGTTGGGGTATCCGAACATCGTGGTTCGCATTTCAATTCCTACTATGTCTATCTCGAGGGCGTCCAGTACATCCTCTTCCACCTGACCTAAAATCTGGTAAGGTTCGTGCACTCTAACCAACCTATCTTCGAGCCCCAGCGCTTTTCGAAGTTTGCTCAAAGCAGAGGCACAGATACCTGTGACCGGGGTGGAGCCTAAATCCAGCGGCACCCTGTCCGGCAGTTCATGTTTTAGCGTTTTCTTGACGCGCTCCCGAGAAGTCATCATCTCCTCCTCTCGATAGTCAGATGCTCATCGCAGAGAACAGAGAGAAAGGCAAAAATCGTAGACCTCCCTCAAAAATCTCTCTGCGCACTCTGCGCTCTCCGCGGCAAATAAATACGCTCAGGAAATACGAATAGGATACATTCCCCAGCGCTCTCTTGCTTCTTTCATCTTCAGGACATTCTCCCGACTGGCGCCGACTGCTATGGAATGACTGGCTCCGTAAATAAACCCTCCCCCAGGGGCGGCCCACTTTATGCCATAACGGGCATCCGCTTCAACATCTTCCGGTCTGCCTCCAATGAGGTTCTCGTTGCTGACGCCTCCCCAAAGGGTTATCTTGTCCCCGTAGCGTTCCTTAAGCAGCTTGATATCCATGCCGGCCGTGGGCTGAATGGATTCGTACGCATCGCATCCCGCCCGGATGAAGTAGTCGAAAATCTCTAAGGTTCTCCCACAACAGTGTTTCAAAAACTTCATGCCAAGCCGATGCGCTTCATCACAGTAAGCCTTGAGCCAAGGGAACACGTGTTCCACGAATATCTTAGGATGAGCCAGAAGGGCGGTACTGCTGCCATAATCCGCACAGGGAATGACGCCGTCTATCCCCTCCTCGGCATAGTACTTCAACATCCCAATAACCTGTCTGCCAGCCAGCTCCGACAGTTTGGCGTGCATTTCAGGATGAAGAGCGAGGTTCAGGTAGCGCTCCTCGTCGGTCTGGCCAAAAGTCGGGAACCCGATATCGCCGACCAGGCAGGCGATAAAATGAGTACCTTTCATTTCCCTGACTACATGTCTTACGAACTCCCAGC